>OMII01000264.1 GCA_900299055.1 Pseudomonadota bacterium
ACCGATGGTTCCTCCGGTAGTGGTGCGATACTTTACAAACACCCATGCTGCATCCCAGTTGCCGATAACAGTAGCGTTACGCCACGAGGCATCCCAGGTTACGTTAAAGGTCACTCCTGTGCTTCCGCTACTTAAGGCACCAACTGCTGGGCTCGTTACCTTGATGTTGCCGCATACACCGTCTCTGGCTCCGAGAAGAAGCGAGGCAAAAACAAGTAATGAGGTAAGAAACCCTTTCATCCTCTCTATAGTCGGCTGTGTGGTAGTTTAGCTCAAGGGAGGTAAGTAGCTGATTGCTCTATTTTCTTACTTATAAGGAATCTACTTGTGTCGAAGATACACAAGCCCCGTGAGGCTTAAAGCCTAATTTGAGACACCGAAATACTCACAAGTTCCCCCAGTATAACCAATCGAGCAGACTAACGAAGCATAGCGTTATTCGCTGTGTTACGATTCGCTCTGAGGACCGTGAAATAATAGCGTCGAGTACTCGCTCGAACGAGAGACGACAAGCTCCGGGGCCATCGGTGAATTTCAAGGACGAGACGAATATAAACGGGGAATTGAGGAACGAAAGCCAGAAGACTTCCACCTACGCGCTAGCTACGGCGGACGAGCAAGCGGCTTGCCCGCCGTAGCTCGTTAGAGCGTAGGTGGGAACGCCTCTAACCTCAGACTGAGAACTGAAATCATAAGCCTCGCACAAAAGTGATAAGTCGCTACATGCGCAGAAGTAGTACGAGGCCCCTTATATGGGTAGCGCTTTACTCACAAGTAAGTGTTCCACTTTTGCCGAGCTGGTGCGTTTCTTTTCAAAACGCGCAATGAGCTTTGACATCTGTTTTTGGAGAACCAGGGACGGAGAAGAGATAGATTTCATTCTTGAAGCTGGTGGGAGAACATGCGCGATAGAATGCAAGGTCGGCACGCCGCTCCCTAGCGGCATTGCAAAGGCAGCCCGGCTTGAAGAACTGGAGCTCAGCAACGCTTATGTAACAACTCTTACAGCGCTTAATCGCGCCCCGTGGAAAGTTACAGAGCAATGGACAGCCTGCTAGCCCGCGGAATTGCCTGTGATAGGAAAACGGGGCTCTTCCTCCTCCCGAAAGAGTAACGTCACGTTTTTCTCACCTCCCAGCGCAGGCTTAGAGCCCTATGGGATGCCAGGTCGTCTTTATCTCCTGAAAATCAAGGATGCGATAAGGACTCTCTGCCTGAGGCTCGCCTAAACTCTGCGGCTCAAGACATACGACCCGTTTTACATTGAGGCTGGCGTTCGTTTGAACAGTTGTGATCTCTTGTGCGTCGCTCTCACAGTACATCACTGCATTCACGTCCATGTGCGAGGACATATGGTCTACAAGCTCCGCTCTCAAACCCGTCATGATATTCACAACGCCAGGTGGAACATCAGATGAATTGATGACTTCTGCTAATGTCGGGGCACAAAGTGCCTTTGCGTGCGACGCGAGAACTACGCACGTGTTTCCCCCAACCAGCAAGGGAGCGATCGTTGAGATCAGGCCCAGCAAGCCTGAAGCCTCAGGCGCGACCACGCTTACCACGCCTACAGGCTCTGGCAGCGAGAAATTAAAGTGTGCTGAGCTCACTGGATTGACGCTGCTAAACACCTGCTGATATTTGTCCGACCACCCTGCGTAGTATACCAATCGATCAACTGAGCGATCTGTCTCTATCTCTGCGTCTCGCCTCGCGCTACCCATTGATATCAGCTCAGCGATAAACTGCTCACGTCGCCCCTCGAGCATTTCCGCCATTCGATACAGAATTTGCCCTCTCGTGTAGGGGGCTTTGGCTGCCCATCCGTCAAACGCTTTGCGCGCGGCGACAACGCTATTCCTAAAATCTTTCCGAGACGCAAGACATACGTTGGCGAGAGCCTCGCCGCTGGCATTTGTAAGTACGTAGTAGCGCCCCGATTCCGTGCGTGGGAACTGCCCATCGATATACAGTTTGTATGTCTTTAAGATCGGCAGTCGCTGCTCTCGACCACCTTGAAAAGCATCCAGCTCAACCACCTCTGAACGCACCACCTGATCATCTATCGATGCCTTAATCTGCTTCGCTTCGCTCATGACTATATTCCTCGTTGTGAATCAGTTCGATTACGTCAATGAAACGTAGGGTGCTAATCCGTGAAGTCCACCTTCGCGGCCAACACCACTCTCTTTGTAGCCACCGAACGGAGAACTTGGGTCAAACTTGTTGTAGGTATTGGCCCACACCACACCAGCACGCAAACGGCTCGTAACCTTGAAGATCTTCGATCCCTTGTCTGTCCACACGCCCCCTGAGAGTCCGTACGGTGTGTTGTTTGCTTTCTCAACCGCTTCTTCCACAGTTCGAAACGTCTGAATTGTCAGCACAGGACCAAAAATCTCCTCCTGAACAAGTGGATGCGATTGCGCTACGTCTATAAAAAGCGTTGGGCGGCACCAGTAGCCCTTTTGAGGGACGGGACACTCACTCTGAAAGAGGTTAAGGCCATCCTTTCGACCACGATCAATGTAGCTCTCAATCTTGTCTAGCTGCGCACGCGAGTTAATAGCGCCTATGTCCGTATTCTTGTCGAGAGGATCTCCAACAACGAGGGTTTCAAGGCGATGCTTTAACTTGCGTATGACGATACTCGCCACCGATTCTTGAACCAAGAGCCGCGAGCCTGCGCAACACACGTGCCCCTGATTAAAGAAAATTCCATTCACTACCCCCTCGACTGCCTGATCGAGCGCAGCGTCCTCAAAAATTATATTTGCGGCTTTTCCTCCAAGTTCCAAGGTGTATGTGCGGCCTGTACCAGCTAGGCTCTTCTGAATTCGCTTCCCTATCTCTGTTGAGCCGGTAAAAGCGATCTTGGAGCAGCTCGGATTAGCAACCAGCGCCGCGCCGGTCGCCCCGGCACCGGTGACGATGTTAACAACTCCTGGTGGCAGATCAGCTTCTTGTACTATCTCGGCGAGCTTTAGTGCTGTTAAAGGCGTTGTCTCAGCGGGCTTCAGCACCACAGTATTTCCAGTAGCTAATGCCGGGGCGATCTTCCACGCAGCCATCAGGAGCGGGAAGTTCCATGGTATAATTTGCCCCGCAACTCCGAGCGGCCGCACCTCGCGACCCGGAAACGCGTACTGCAACTTATCTGCCCACCCTGCGTAGTAGAAAAAATGTGCTGCTGCTAACGGTATATCAACTGTTCGCGATTCGCGGATCGGCTTTCCCCCGTCCATTGATTCTATGACCGCGAGCTCGCGAGCTCGCTCCTGAATCATTCGAGCGATGCGAAAAAGATATTTCCCTCGTTCGCGCCCCGAGAGCCTTGACCACACTCGATCGTATGCTTTGCGGGCCGACTGCACAGCGCGATTCACATCATCTTCGCTACCATCTCCCACTTCAGCGAGGTTCGTTTCAGTTGCGGGATTACAAGTATCAAAGTACGCACCTTGCGCTGGAGCAGTAAACTCTCCATCAATAAAAAGGTCGTAGCGACTCTTCAGTTGTACATGATCTGAGCTCTCTGGAGCGGGCGCGTATTTCCAGTCAGTAGAGAAATTAAGCGAGGGATCGTTCGTAGTCGTCATACATTCCTCAATAGCGCTAATCTTTCGAGAAGTAGTCAAGAGACTGGTAGACTCCTGTTTTCTCTTTCACGAATTGCATCAACAGATCATTGGCGAGCGTGCTTGCTCCAAACCTAAAACAATCGGGGTTAAGCCAGCGCTGTCCTAGCGTCTCACGGACAGTCACGAGATATTGCAGCGCAAGCTTTGCTGATGCGATGCCACCCGCGGGCTTCATTCCAACGACCCTGCCTGTTTCAAAATAGAAGTCACGAATAGCCTCCAACATCGTAAGTGTTACCGGCAGCGTGGCCGCTGGCTGCACCTTGCCAGTCGAGGTCTTAATGAAGTCTGCCCCGGCGTACATAGCCAAATCGCTCGCTCTTCGCACGTTATCTAGGGTACTCAGCTCACCCGTTTCAAGGATCACCTTAAGATGAGCCTTGCCACAAACGTGCTTAATCATCGCTATCTCGTCGAAGACAAAATTGTGCTCTCCGCGAAGGAACTCGCCTCGCGAGATCACCATATCAATCTCATCAGCCCCCTCCGAGACAGCAAACTTGGTATCATCAATCTTCACCTGTTGTGGAGCCTGTCCACTTGGAAAAGCCGTGGACACCGCAGCGACTTTGATTCCGCTGCCTTTAAGCGCCTCTTTGGCAGTCTTAACCAATGTCGGATAAACACAAATCGCGGCCACTTTGGGGACGTTCGGCAGCGCATCGTGCATATGCATCGCTTTGTAACAGAGCTGGCGTACTTTGCCCGGAGTGTCTTTTCCTTCAAGTGTGGTTAGGTCAACCATGCTGATCGCCAGCGCGAGAGCTTCAAGCTTAGAGCTTTTCTTCACACTTCGCTCGCATAGCCTGGCGACTCTCTCTTCTACTCCAACCTGATCTACGGGAGGCGATGGCTTCACGTGATGAAACGAAAAGCGCTCGTGAGAGTCGCGCTCGCCTAAAGTCTGGGCTTCCATGGATATGCCTTATTGAAGCGTACACACCGAATCTTTGGACCTACGAGTGATAGCAGCTTTTGGGGGTAAAAAACACCAAAAAACCCCGCGCTAGCACGTCAGAATCATTAGACAAATGCCAGCTCAGCTATCGTGCGCACGCAATCGCACGCGTAAGAAACTATCGAGACGCCAGGG
>OMII01000265.1 GCA_900299055.1 Pseudomonadota bacterium
CTCCTGGGCCTGTTCTCTCAACTCTTCAAGGCGATCAGCGCGTCGTGCGACAGCTATAACTGTTGTAACACCACGCTGACACAGCTCACGACAAAAGCTCGCCCCGATGCCTGAACTCGCTCCTGTGACGAGAGCGGTCAACCCGTATCGCTGTGCTAGTGAAGATCGAGAGCTCAAAGAAATCTCCGCTATCCAGCTAGCAAGATAATCGCGTCCTGCGCGAGTCCAACAATAAATCCGAGAACACCCCCAAGAAGCTCAATAGTTTTCAGCTCGCGCGCCGACACTTCGTAGATAATCGCTTCTAATTTCGAGAGATCAAATCCTTCGACTTTCGCGCGGACTATCTCACTAATATCAAGCGTATGCTCGACCTTACCTACCACTCGCTCTACAAACTCGGGGAAACGTGCCGTCATCTGCGAGGTCAGCATTACCTTTACCTGCTCTAGCATCGCCCCCTGCACGAACATTCCAATCATGGGGTTTTGCGCTGAAAGCTGCTGCACGAATACATCAACCTGCTCAGAGAGAAATGCAGTAGCTTCCTCCCTAGTCTCCGCGCTTTGGAGTGCCTGCTGTATATCAGCGTGAGAGAAGAGATCCCGCTCAATCATGGCGCCCAGACTCGCCGCTATCTCTTTTTGCCTGCGCGGGACGAGGCCGTGAATAGAAAACCCCAACAGCCGTCTCGGCTGATGGGGTCGGAATAGCATTAAGACGGCTATGTAGTTCGTTACATAGCCTATCAATGCTGCGACAATCGGCGTCGCTATCAACACCGTAAGGTTAGAATGGGATATCATCGTCGTCGAACGTTACGGGCTCATCAGATACGGCTGGACGACGAGATCCGCCGTTAGCCGCCTTTGGCAACGAGTCTGCTGTAGGAATACCAGCTAAGACGTTGTCGTTAGCCGCGTCCGATCCGAAATCAGAGTCAGCTCCCTCTCCACGCCCACCGCCTACAAACTGCACATTATCAGCGAGAACCTCTGTCGTGTAGCGATCCTTGCCCTCTTTATCCTGCCACTTATTCGTTCGGATACGTCCCTCGATGAAGACCTGGCGGCCCTTCTTGAGGAATCGCTGGCAATTCTCGGCAGTACGTCCAAACACCACGATGTTGTGCCACTCTGTGTGATCAACCCATTGACCACTCTGGTCCTTCTTACGCTCGCCAGTAGCCAGAGAAAAACGACAAACTGTCAATCCACCCGGCGTAGCGCGAACCTCGGGATCCTTTCCTAAATTTCCCAGCAGAATTACTTTATTGATTCCCATAGAAAGCCTCCTAAATGAGTGTGAGAGCCGGCCTCGCATACCTCCAACCCCTCGAAATCAAGTTTATCGAGTATGTCGGAGAGCTCGAGTATCCCGTGCCAAGAGGTGTTCGGAAACGACACCGAAAGGTTGCTCGGGAAAGCGTTATAGCTTACTTTTTTTTCACCTCAAAGAGATGTTTGAGGCTAAACTGACGCCTGTGGCGTTCTTTCTCATATTTGGCGGTAAAGTGCTTTCTGTATGCGAATTTTAGTGACCACCATCCCCTTTTCAGGGATGAAAATCGACGCTCCGATCTCCCTTGAGGCCCTCAACAACCGACTCCAGGAGGGGTCACACGAAGACCCAGTTGTCTTCCTTGAAGCCCCCATGGCGGATATCACCCTTACCCGAACCCATGGCGGGGTAATGATAAAAGGAATAATATCAGGTAAATGCAAGCAGGAGTGCGCCACCTGCAACGACCCTGTCCCACACGAAATCGTAGCGACCATCGACTGGCTCCTCCAAACGGACAGCGACCGAGCGGCACCCAACGATGAATTGGATGACCCCGGCGTCATCGTCTACCAGGGGGAACACGTCGACCTAGAAGACCACTTACAGGAGGCACTCATCCTCCAGATCTCTCCCTTCTGGCATCCTGTCCGGGACGAGCACGAGCGATGTTCCGTCTGCAAACGAGATTGTTCGCGCCACTCCTGGCGTGCCTCAGACGCTGACGTAGCGCCTGTTCGCACAAGCGGGAAAGGATCCGCATTTGGCTCGCTTCTTCAAGGTGCTCTGGCGAAGGGAAAGAAATAGGGGCAGTTCGAACGGTGGCGTCAAGCTCACGGCATCCTTACAGACGAGTAGCTACACTCTCGTCATCGAAATAGATCCGCCTCTCTCGGTCAAAGGATTCTCCCTGAATCCACTCGTTACACCACTCAGGCACAAGCGACGCGGTAATTAGATTTTCTGCAGGCAGTCGAACGACGGAGACATCGAGGAATGTATCCCACACGGATACGAGCCGATACTCAAATGGATACTCAATCAGAGACGATGTCTTGACGTGATAGAGACTATTCACCCGGGTTATATCATTGATGTGCCAGTGCCCCGTGAAAACTACTTTTACATTTGAAGCGCTCTCAAGCAGCGCTAAGACCTCTTTGTGATACACTGGAAACAGCTTCGACCACACTGGGCCAAGTCTACGATTGGGAGATCCGAGCTCGCGTGGACTGATAATCGGATACTCGCTCTTAGAAGCGATCGGATGATGTGCAATTACAAACGTCAATGTTTCTCTATCTCGCGCCAGCTCATCCTGTAGCCACTCGACCTGCAAAGAGCTAAATCCCACTCCTGAGTATGTCTTGGTCTGATCCCATCGCTGAACTTCACTTTCCTTCCCTGATGAAAGATGGGCGTAATTCGAATCAAGAAAGATATATCGCACACCTCTATGATAACGCGAAAAATACATCGCTTCGTGCTCAAGTCCCCACGTGCTCGCGAGCCATGCCCTGACTCCCTCACCTCCAACATCTCTATTTCCAAGCGTGAACCAGAGAGGCGCATTAATTCGCAAGAGCGTGGAACGAACAAACTCAAAGCTTGGCCTATCACCTTGGTGTGTCAGGTCACCTGCATGAATAACGAAATCAAGAGTACGAGCGTTGAGCGATTGGACGAGAAGCTCGGCTAGCTTCGAACTCTGAGATACAAGCTGGCGGTTCCACATGACCGAGTCGTCTGCAGGAGCGGGCATCTGGAAATGCGTGTCGGTGATTAGGGCAAAAACCGTATGCGGGGCGCTCATAACACTTTTAACCCATGCTTATTCAATAGATGCCGCCGCACGACTCTCACGCTCTAACGTCGCTCGATTCCACCCAGTCGCTTTCAAAATCGCCTCAGTCCAGTCGACGTGCTCATCCCGAATACGTCGATAAACATCCATCAAGGCCACGATCCCCTTCTTACGAACTACTGCCTGGAACGGGAGAGCCGCTCGTGCATAGTCAGCCGGCGTTCCTTGAAAGCCGGCAGCCCCATTCCGTAGAGCATCTCGCGCGAGCTCATCATAGTACCGCTTCACCGAGCCGCTCGGAATAACCTGTGAGTATTCTGCCGCGTACTGTTCGAACCAACTCGCAAAACCTTCTGAGCGCTCTCGGTCAAAGAGCGTCTGAGACTCCCCCAAAAGAAGATACTCAATCACATGACCCATTTCGTGGAGCAGCACCTGCGCAAGTAGCTCATCTCCGACTTTAGCTCCGGTGCAATTTGGAGCTATGAAATCAGTAATAATGTAGATCTGACTTGGTGGGATCATAAAACCCGGATGCTGCCCAAGGGTAAGAGCGACTGGAAACTGTGCGAAGGCTGTCGACTTATCCGTGAACGCAAGTGACCACTCGCGCTGCGCTCGCTTTATATCAGCTGAGAATCTACCACTTTTTAACGCCCGATTGACTGCCTTAATAGCCTCTCCTACTGCTCGAGATGGCGGTGAGGAAAAACACCTCTCTATCGGACGCGTCCACCTCATCGTGACGTGCCCTAAGTCCGTACCGAATGTTGCACTTCGAGCTTCACTACCAAGCTTGAGGTCATGCGGATCGGCTATCTCATCGGGACTCGTGTCCTTACAAACGGCTCGACCACGATACTCCGATGGGACACTGGATACGCTTCGTGCCTGTGAAACTACTCCATGCTGATCAATATACAAGCACGACGACTCTGCTATTGCCTGACACGACACCCCAAGGCTACCCAGTATCGCGAGTGCCGCACTTCGAGCTCGAATCATCGACTAGCGACTCATCGAAACCACGCCGCGCTTGGCCCTTCTCTTGACCGCGACGATCTTTTTTCGGCGCCCCAAAAGCGCAAGCTCCAACACTTCGCTTACGTGCTTAACTGGAATGAACTGTATCTGCTTTCGCTGTTCTTCCGGGACCTCTTCAAGATCTTTGATATTCTCGAAGGGAATAATCACCTTGCGTATACCATGCTGTAACGCGGCAAGGGCTTTCTCTCTCAATCCACCCACAGCAAGCACATTACCTCGTAGCGTCATCTCTCCGGTCATCGCAAAGTCCTTGGAGACTTTTCTACCCGAGAGCACAGACACGAGTGCTGTTGCGATTGTAATCCCTGCGGACGGTCCGTCTTTGGGTGTCGCGCCTCCTGGAACATGGATATGGATATCGTAATTAGTATAGAAGTTGGCGTCCAATCCTAAGACACCCGCATTCGCTCGCGCGTAAAAGAGCGCCGCTTGTGCGGACTCCTGCATTACGCTACCCAGCTGTCCGGTTAACGTGAGACCACCGCTTCCCTTCGCAAGCGAAACTTCGATTGGCATCACCTCTCCGCCGTGAATGGTCCACGCCAATCCACGAGCAAGACCTACTGCCTCTCGCTGCTCTGTTACTTCTGGATCATACTTCGTCGCGCCAAGAAGCTGCGACACTTTATGCGGATCAATCACCCGAATGAGTTTTTTCTTCTCGGCAAACTCTCGAGCCACTTTGCGGCACAGAGAACCTATCTCGCGCTCAAGACTTCGGACTCCAGCCTCTCGTGTATATCGATCTACCACCAACTCAACCGCAGGGCCGGTAAACGAAACACGCTGCCCTTTCAAACCCGCCTCCTCTAGTTGGCGCGGAATAATATACTTGGTGGCGATCTTCTGTTTTTCCTGCGATGTGTAGCCCGGAATAAAGAGGATCTCCAATCGATCAATGAGGGCCTCTGGAATCGTGTCAATCGTGTTCGCCGTCGCTACAAAGAGGATCTCTGAGAGATCGAATGGAACATTCAGGTAGTGATCACGAAAGTCGATGTTCTGGTGCGGGTCGAGCACCTCAAGAAGTGCCGAAGCAGGATCTCCGCGAAAGTCAGCCCCTATTTTATCAAGCTCGTCGAGCACAAATACTGGATTTTTACTTCCAGCTTGCTTTAGCCCCTGTACGATTCGTCCGGGGAGCGCGCCTACATATGTTCTACGATGCCCTCGAATTTCCGCCTCATCCCTCATACCGCCAAGCGAGATTCGATTGAAATTGCGTCCTAAAGCTCGCGCAATCGATTTTCCAAGCGAGGTTTTGCCCACACCTGGAGGACCGACAAAACACAGAATCGGGCCCTTTGAGTCTGGGTTAAGCGCACGAACACTGAGATATTCAAGGATTCTGTCTTTAGCTTTATCGAGCCCAAAGTGATCCTCGTCAAGAATCGCCTTGGCTGCCGTGAGATCGAGTCGATCTTTTGTTCGCGTATTCCATGGTAAGTCAGTTACCCACTCAAGATACGTGCGTAGCAACGCGAACTCACTCGACTCAGGGCTCATCTGCTCGAGTCGCTTGAGCTGCTTAAACGACTCCTCCTTCGCTTGAGGTGGCAACCGGAGAGACACTAATCTTGCGCGCAGCGCCTGAAGGTCATCTGAGCCAGGATCAGCTTCTCCCAATTCTCGCTGAATTTGCTTTATCTGCTCTCGAAGGTAGTACTCTCGCTGCCCCTTACTCATCTCATCGCGAGCTTTATCTTTAATCTTCTCGGAGAGAATAAATTTATTTAGGTCATCTGATATGGTTTGATCAGTTAAGCGCACTCGTTTTACTGGGTCGAGCTCCTCGAGCGCTGCTTGCGCATCGTTAAGCTCAATCCTGTAGTGCGCTAAAATCACATCTGAGAGCGTTCCTGGGTCCTGCAGCTCTTCGGTAACAATCAACATCTCCTCTGGCAGGTGCTCATACTCCACAAGCACCTGAAGATTCTCCTTGATGCGATTGATAATCGCCTGAGTCTCTGCTGAGGGTTTTCGGGCACGAGGAGACGGAAGCGGCTCGATGGATGCATTGAGAAATCTTTGCTTGGTGGTGTATTTACGAACTCGCGCGCGCACAAGACCCTGCAGCAACACCTTATAACGCCCGTCCTGAACTTGGAGCGTGCGCACGATGTGAGCTACCACACCGACTTTGTACAAATCCTTCGAAGCGGGGTCCTCAGCTTCTGGACTCATCTGAGCAACCACGAACGCGAGTCGATCACCGTTCATGGCAGCTTCCATCGCTCGAATACTCGTGGGCCGACTGAGGTAGAGCGACATCATCACCCCAGGAAACGGCACCATGTCCTTCGCCGCTAACACCGGGAGCTCGCCGGGGATTCCTATCGGCTCAGGCTCTACAAATCCCTGATACCCTTCCGACTTCGATTTTCGTTTTGTGCGTTTTTTTGCCATGAATATTTTCCCGGTACCCGTATGCGGAATAGCAGCACCTGTTTCGTGCAAGCATCGGTCGGCATTCAAGGTATTGCGAGGGCTTGGACTTCAAAATCGTCGCTGCATCTCTGCTGCATACAACCACGACAGTGACGCCACCTCCCCTGCACTCCCCTTAAACCCTTAGTATACTTACAAGCGAGTACGCTTCTTTTACCCCGCTCCAGTAAGATGACTATAGACTCGCCCCCGATGGGGCAAAACGGGGGAAATATCCCGCTGGCGCAAAACGCCGTTTAACGAAAGCATCCTGCTCCGAAGCGTGCTCTACGAGATTCTCTGATGAAACTTCCTGGTCTCGCACAGTTTTTTGATTAGCGTCGACCACATCTCTACACTGCTCATGTTTGGGTAGAAGAATTAACTCTTCCCGTAGCAATGGGGCACAGGCTCTAGTGGTACGGGATGAAACACACAGCTCGGTTGTACTATCGGTTTTAGTTCGCGTGCCTATTTCAGCTCTGCTAGGCGTCACAGCCCTTAAAGAGACGCGTCGCCGTCTCATTAAGGGCTGTGATGTTCTTTCGTGGTTCCGCTCGTATGAGCGTACACCACGAAGAAGCAGCTATCTGAAAGGAATCGGATTATGTCACGTGAAACATCGGTGGATCCCCGCCGTCTGAAGGGAGTTTGCTTCGGGCACCTCTCCCGTTTTCGCCCCGCGACTCTGGAGGAAGCGACAGGTCGACTCGACTCTGTCTTCGGCAGCAAGGTCGAGGACGAGCTGCGCGAGCGCTGGGTGATCGAGTGGTGGGAAAAAACAAATCCCCCCGCAACACCAACTCCAGCAGCTCCTGAGAGCGATTACCGCTCGCTGGTAAAAGCGCGCTGGCTGCAGGTACACCTCGGGGCAAGTTCACTTGAGAGGCTCGCTCCTGTCTTCCAGCTGGTTGAGGAACTTGGTGGTCTTAGTAATGCCCAGCGCGCGCTTGAGTCACTTGAGTCTCTTCAAAATATCGGGCTGACGCCGGAGGTAAAATCGAAACGCGATTCATAGCGCTTCGATAGTACGAGACTAAGCGAAGAGATTATCTTCCGCTTAGTCTCGTCAGTGTACGGTTCTTGTGGTGTTTCATCTAAACCGTACCATTTTAATGAGACCGCCTGGAATTACACCTCGGTGTCTGGCGGCTTTTGGTACAAGAATTTGTCGTCGCACGCTCCAGTATGGCGACTATATAATGCTGGCATCCCAGCAAGTTACACGCCTTTACAGCACTACAATTCCCCTTTAGGTTATACAGAAAAAGGTCGTTACTAGGCGTGATGAGGGGACTTTTAACTTTCGCACTTTCCATTTTGTTTCTGGTCTGGGGCGCACCCGAGGGCTTGTGCAGCAACATTAAAGTTACCAGCCCGTCGCGTGGTGCATTGAGCGGAGGTAGCACCACGGTTTCATTCAATATCTCGTGGAACTACTCGTGGCGCCGAGCCTCGGTGATCGGGAACTGGGACGCAGCGTGGGTCTTTGTAAAGTTTCGTAAGAATGGCGGCAACTGGGCTCATGCAAGCCTTAACAACACCGGGCACTCCATGCCCTCTGGCGCAACATACACGACTGGCTTAGTCGACACCTCTTCGGCGTTTAATATCTCCTCGAACCCAGCCGTGGGAGTATTTATATTCCGCAGTAGTGACGGCTCCGGAACCTTCACAGCAAACAGTGTGAGCCTCTCGTGGAACTACGCGCAGGATGGTGTTACTTCGGGGGACACAGTTGAAATCCGCGTCTTCGCGATAGAAATGGTGTACGTGCCCTACGGCGGTTTTTTTGCGGGCGATAACGCCACCTCAACTAATTCGCTACAGCAAGGGAGCTCAGATAATGACCCGTGGTGGATAGGAAGCGAAGACGCGATTACTACAGCAAACGTTGCTGGCACAGGTACAGGAATGTCTGAGACGGCGGCTGAATATTACTATCCGGGTAGTGGAGATAGTGCTGGTTCAGCATTCACCATTCCAGCGGCATTCCCCAAGGGGTATCAGTCATTTTACATAATGAAGGGCGAAATCGGTCAGGGACAATGGATCGAGTTCTTCAACACCCTCACCGCTACACAACAGAGTACTCGAGATATTACCTCAGCTACCGGAAAGAATACGGACAATCTGTCAGACCGCAACAACGTAAGCTGGACGGGCTCTGGCAACGCCACACTACCCGACCGCGGGAGCGGCGCTACCTATGAATGGGCGGGTATGGGATACCTTTCATGGGCGGATCTCACAGCGTACCTCGATTGGGCAGGTCTGCGCCCGATGAGTGAGCTTGAGTTCGAGAAAGCCGCGCGTGGAATTCAGCGGGCTGTTTCTGGGGAGTACGCATGGGGAGACACCTCGATTACCCAGGCTACAACTGTCTCTTATACACATCTCCGAGCCCACGAGACGCTAC
>OMII01000266.1 GCA_900299055.1 Pseudomonadota bacterium
GTTTGCGTTTTTGTTGATTTCAAAAACAGATCAATATAGCAATTGATTCAGATAGTAACGCCTTCGGCATCTGCGAAACTTTTGTGGTTAAGTTTCGATTCCCCTGATTTAAAAACATACTTTCAGGGGATTTTATATGTTTCGGATCAATCAGATCCTGACGGCCACACAATTTGTTCGCTCCTTTAGAGAGGTTGGAGCCTTCCTTTCACGCAATCCAGAGCCGCTTCTCATTACGCAAAAAAATGGGCGGTTTATCGTGGTCATGGACGGCGAATTTTTTGAAGGCTTGATGGAGGGAAGGGCGCAACTTGCTCAGGTAAAGCCTCGGGTGCACGCCCCAGATCCATCTAATTTCAAATCATAAATTCATCGAATTTCTGCGCGCGGTCTCTGAGAGAAATAGTTGGGAAATAGTTGGGAGAAATAGTTGGGAAAGTTGGGGGAAATGGTTGGAAGTTGCCTGCCGGCGCAGGCAGGGAATATCAATAAGTACAGCTTGTTAGCCTTCCAGTGAAAGCCCTGTACGCAAGAAAATTACGGCACACTGAAGCAGGTCGTCCGCATACCACGAATACGGTTGTACGAAACGGTTTAAAAGAGGTGGTTATGAGATCCTTAGGCTCAAAGATTTTTTCAATTCTCAGCATAGCGCTCCTGACAGGTTGTTACTCAGTTAACACTGCGCATCAGAGTGAGTTCGGGGGCTTTCGGATGCCCGGCACCGCAGATGTTTCTTCGATGTCTCGTGACCAGCTACATTCAGCGATAGAAGTGGCTTACTTAGATGGTGAGCTAACCGCTGAGCAGGCGCGCAAGGCGCACCTGCAGCTTGATGTGAAGGGCCATCTTACGCAGGAACAGGTAGCGGTAATAAATCGCGATCGATTAGCGAAGAGAGACGCCTATGAAACGTCCAAGGAGCAGTTGGATATAGTGCGCGATGTTTTTGGAACCGGGTCGTCTGCCTTAGGTGACATAAACTACATGAAGAATACTATTTCAGACATCTTCCACTAATAATCAATTATCTGGCAGTAGCGGGGAGCAGATGAGAAAGTTCAATTTTTTAATCGTTACTATCGTAGCATCTTTGTGTGTAACCTCAGCTGCTTCGGCTGAAAGTGGCAAATCAAAGAAGAAGGTCTCACGCTCTGAGACGGAGAAGTTCGCAGACGATTATCGGGATCGACGAGAGCAGGGTGACACCTCCTTGCAGCACGGCTATCAGCCGTGTCGCGATGGCGGGCGGTGTGGCTACTGGGGATATGGATATGGTTACGGTGGATACTATGGTGGGTACTACGGTAGTTCATCCCCGGGCTGGTCACGGAGTTATTGGCGCGGTAGCGATATTCCAACAACAGGCTATCACTACTACCGAGGCCGATAGGCCTGGATCGGTGAGGCTAGAGCCGATAATCGTACTATAGCCTATAGTCGGACAATGCCGAGTGCATCACGGACCTCATCGAGTGTGCGTTGAACTACTTCTCGTGCACGCTCAGTTCCAACTTTAAGCAAACGCTTAACCTCTGCCGGATCGGCTGCGTATTCTGAACGTCTAGCCCTAATCGGCGCCAAGAACGATTCGAGCACTTCAATGAGCCTCGCCTTCACAGTTCCATCGGCAAGGCCGCCACGTTGATAATGTTCCTTGAGTCGAGCCACCTCGGCTGTATCTGGATCGAAAACATCGAGGTAGGCAAAAACAGTATTACCCTCGATATGTCCAGGATCCTCGACCCGAATGTGTTTCGGATCGGTGTACATACTCTTTACTTTCTTAGCGACGATGTTTGAAGGGTCCGAGAGGTAGATTGCGTTGCCCAGAGACTTGCTCATCTTTGTGCTGCCGTCCGTACCTGGAAGTAGCCCGATGCTAGGCGTGAGCGCCCTGCACTCTCGCAGTATCGAGGTCTTATAGAGTCGATTAAAAGTACGCACGATGTCATTCGTCAGTTCAAGAATCGGAACCTGATCTTCTCCGACTGGAACGATCGTCGCTTTAAATTGACTGACGTCGGCGGCCTGATTAACCGGATAGGTCCAGAAGCCCGCCGGAACCTCTTCTCCAAAGCCGCGCTGCTTGATCTCGTTTTTTACAGTAGGATTGCGTGATAGGCGCCCCACATTGACGAGATTAAGGTAGTACATCGTCAACTCTGCGGTTTCAGGGATCGCCGACTGGAGATAGATAGTGGACTTCTCCGGAGATATCCCGACTGATAGGTAGTCCATCATTACTTCCAGGACGTTCTCTCGAACTTTTGCGGGATTGTCGGCATTATCGGTGAGTGCCTGCATATCGGCTATGAGTATGTACTGCTTGCAGACGTCCTGTAGCTCGACGCGAGCCCGTAGAGAGCCAATATAGTGTCCCAGGTGCAGAGGCCCCGTGGGTCGGTCGCCCGTTAGGATTATATCCTTAGCGGTGATTGCTTCTCTGGGGCAAATAATCTTGGAATTTGAACGCTCACTCATAATGGTGTCACATAGCATAACGACGCTGATTTGGGTACTAGAAGCGCCTCGTAGTGGGGGAGACGGCTCAATCGAGGCACAGAGCATAAAGTATCAGTTGTAATCGTCCGCTTGCTGGGTACGATGACCGGAGTTGCGCAGAATATGAGATCGAGCTCTCGACATTCATCAGGTGCTGATTCGCCTTTGCCGAACCTTGCTGTCCGCTCGTTGGCTACCCTGGCGGTGCTCTATGGATTTCTGGCGCTGCTTCTCATAGCGGCGGTCGAGCTGGGATTTATCAGCAGTCTCGGCGCACTGATATTTGGCGTGATAACTGCCGCGGCTCAGTATCTCGTGGCACCATGGATTCTCGACATCACACTACGCTTTGCGTATCGATGTCGCTGGGTATCCAAGGAGGAGTTACCGGAGCATCTCCGTATCTTTGTTGAAAGAGTCTGCGCTGCGCAACATCTATCCTTCCCACATTTCTGCGTCATTGATGACGGAGCGCCGCAAGCTTTTACCTATGGACATCATCCCGGTAACGCGAGGGTGATCCTCAGTCGCGGCACACACGAACTTCTCACGAAGGACGAGCTCGAGGCGGTGGTTGGTCATGAGCTCGGGCACATCTGCCATTGGGACATGGTTGTGATGACGATAGCTCAGCTTGTGCCACTTGTTGCATATAGCATCTACAAGGCCGCGATGCGTATGTCCGAGGAATCGAAAAAAAGTCGCTCGGCTAGCTTTGTGGTGGGTGCAGGTGCGTATTTCGTATTCGTGCTGAGTCAGCTTGTGGTGCTCTGGTTTAGCAGGCTTCGCGAGTACTATGCTGATCAATTCGCGGCAGAGGCGACCGGACAGCCAGCGGCCCTCGCCTCAGCACTCGTAAAAATTGGATACGGACTAGTCAGTGGTGGACAAGGATATGGTGAATCCGACAAAGAGCCTGGCTTGCGAAGACAGAGAGCCGTTAGTGGTGCTCTCGGAGCGCTCAATATATTCGACCGCAAATCATCATTGGGTTTGGTCGTTTCAACTGCCGGCCCGACGGGCTCTGCCGATAGATCAGCAGAGCGAGTAAAAGATGCTCTGCAGTGGGACCTCTGGAATCCCTGGGCTTTGTACTATGAAATTCAGTCAACACATCCTCTGGTTGCAAAGCGACTGAAGCGACTCGAGCAGCTCTCTTGCGCAGCAGGTCAACCACCTTTTGTTAGTTTTGATCGCCAGCAGCCAGAGTCTTATTGGGATGAGTTTGTAGTTGATCTCATAGTGCTAACTCTCCCAAAAGTAGGGTTTCTAATTGGTCTGGGCTTTATGATGGCGCTCTCCTTCGGTGCGCCCTTTGCCGCAAACGTCTTTGGATATCCGCTCGCGCTTGCAGGATTCGGTGCAATCATAAAAACCGGAATGCAGTACCATCGCTCAACAGTACGAGCGTCCCATATCGCTGATTTATTAAGCGAGGTGAAAGTATCTCCAGTGCGAACTAGTTTTGTTGCTGTCACTGGAACTGTTATCGGACGGGGTGTGCCCGGTCTGATCTGGAGCGAGGACTTCGTACTTCGAGATGAGAGTGGCATTATCTTCCTCGACTATCGGCAGCCGCTTCCTTTGTGGGATTTTTTCTTTGGCCTGCTTAAAGCGGGGTCGTATACAGGCGTACGAGTTGAGGTGCACGGGTGGTACCGTCGGGCTCCGGTTCCGTACGTTGAGATAGCGAGCATTCGGGACCTAGCATCCGGGGTGGAGCGTAAATGTTACACCGGAATCGTGAGGCGAGCCTGTGCACTTGGGCTCTTTGCCGCAGGAGTTGGATTGAGCTGTCTCTGATATTGCGCCCCTAACTACCTATTTTCACGCATTGTTTTGTGATGTCATTCCGGGCGAGGCCCCGTCTCGAAGCCCGGGAGTCTTGTGGAGTCTCGCTGATCGGTAAAGCTAAATCGCTAGGTGTCCGACCTAAGTGATGAAGGGAGCTGGTTTAGTCCTTGTTAACGAAACAGTCGGTGCAACCAAACTCGGCATGGACCCGCAGAACCAGGAACCAGTAGGTGGACCACGATGCTCGATACGGGAACGAGATCTCACTGCTCGTGACTCCGCATCTGGCGCGACACAGAAAGGCTTGCTGCGCCCGGAGTTTCACCTCGGCCACATAGAGGTAGTCTCCGCCCATCACGACTCCTTTAAGATAGTAACGGCGGGATCAACATTTTATAAGTGGATCGGGCGTTCGGCTGATACTGAAGTTTCCCTCTTTGACCTGATTCCTGCCATATCCGCCGACCAGCTAAAAGCTACGCTACAGGAGCCTGGAAGCTCGTGTGAATGTGAGGATGAGTTTGTTGGCGCTGATAAGGTCTCTCGGGCTCTCCGCTTTCGTGTCTGTGTACAAGAGAAAGCGGTGGAAGATTCGATTCGGATCTTCGTCGTAGATATCTCTGAATTGAAACGCAAAGATTCTCTGATGCGGTCGGTATCAAGTTTGCTAGACGCAAATCGATCCTCACTCCAAGAATCGCAGAAAAAATTAAAAACACTTCTCGATAGTATCCCGCAGGTGATCTTCTCGATAAGTAGAGAGCTTAAGATAGCCTCAGAATCCTCGCTGCCCCTTGAGCGAATGTTTGGCGCTGGAGCAACTGGAAAGTTCATAGACGACGTTCTCCCTTTGTCGAGCGCCCAGAAGGAAGCTCTTCAACTCGCTTTCTCTGGTGTCGATTGGGGGCTGGTCGGAGATGCGCTTCCTCGAGAGATTCAGTTTGGTGGAAGAACTCTAAGCTGCGCATTCCTGCCCACGAACGATTCGAGTGGGATTGTTAGCATAACGGCAATTATTGAAGATACGACCGATAAGAAACGGATGCAGGACGCCTGGGAGCGAACAAACGCAGAGAATCGCGCCCTTATTGGCATCGCTTCGTCACGTGAAGAGTTTCTTGATCTCTTTTTTATGGCTCGCGACGCAATACATCATGTGAATAGCTACGCTGAGCTGAGTATGCTTACGCACTCTCTGAAAGGAGGATTCGCGGGATTAGAGTGTCATGAGTTTGCGGCACTCTGTCACGCCGCTGAGGATAACTGGGTGGAGGGGCAGTACACTCCGGAGCAGGGCCGGGACTTTGTTGAGTGCCTCAATCGCTCTCTTGATCGCTTCCTTAACGCGCATCGAGATGTACTCCAACTCTCTATCGAAGAAGATGGCAAAGACGCCAGGCGCAGTGTCAAAATTGAAGAACTGGCCCTCAAGCGTCTCTATAACGCGGCAAACGAATGTCAGATTCAACCCGAAATTCTCTCGATGATAGAGGGCTTGGCAGAGAAGCCGGTTTCTCGTGTGCTAGCTTGGTTAGACAACACATGGCAGAAGACTCTTGTTTCTGAGGGAAAAGAGGGGAATCCGATTACGTGGGTCGGAGGAGAGGTTCGAATTGCGCGTGAACCATACCGACAACTTTTTCAGTCATTTGTTCATATCATCCGAAATACGGTTGATCACGGAATAGAGGCGCCAGATGAGCGCGCCCTTAAGGGAAAGACGGAGCAAGGTAATCTCTCTATCACCACAAAAATTGAGGGTGATACTTACTTCATTACATTTCGAGATGATGGTCGAGGAATTGATCCGCAGGCTGTCCTTCGTGTCGCGATGCAACGAGGAATGAAGTTGCCGGATAATATGTCGCAAGAAGAGATCTTCATGCTACTAGCCGCACCAGGTCTTTCATCAAAAAGCACGGTGACGGAGCTATCAGGCCGTGGAATCGGCCTTGATGTAGTGCGGTACGAAGCGAAGCAGCTCGGTGGAGATATCTCGATTCGGAGCGAGATCGGCCAGGGGGCGGAGATAGTAGTGTGGTTCAAGCATCGAAGCGGTCTTGAATAGTGCCGATTCAGCGCCTTAGCGCTATTTTCTGCTGCTTCATGGAGCGCAGAGTTCTCAAGTAATCTTGTAAAATAGCCGAATGACTCTGTGGTGCCGATGAATCTGCGACTAGGGGGAGGTTTCTCGCATGACTGATTATTTTGTTGATAAACGGATGAAGATCTTGGTGGTCGATGACTTTGCATCGATGCGTCAAGTTGTTAAGAAAACCCTAATATCGATGGGGTTTTCGAACATATGTGAGGCTGCAGGTGGTGCTGACGCCATGCGGAAAATGACAGAGGAGGACTCAATAGGGTTGATTATCTCCGACTGGAATATGCCAAATGTAACGGGGCTCGACCTTCTTACCTTTGTCAGATCAAATAACGATTTGGCAAAAGTTCCCTTTCTCATGATCACCGCAGAGGGAAAGCCAGAAAATATTATCCAAGCCGCAAAGGCCGGTGTCTCCCAGTACATCGTGAAGCCGTTCACGGCAGAAGCGTTACAACAGAAGCTAGAGGCTGTGTTTTCGAAGCAGAGTGGAAGGGGGCAGCACATCTAATGCGAATGGCAAGAAAGAAAGTAGCGAAGAAACCGCAGCGTCAAAAAACTCGAGCCAGAAAAAATTGTAAGACCACTGAGGTGTTCACGCTGGATACCGCTTCGCCCGAGTATGCAGAAGCACTCGAGGGTCTTTTGGTAGGTTTTGCGCACGGCGACGAGAAGGCAGTTCGGATGGCGCTACGGACACTTGGTCGAGGACACACATTAAAACGTCTGAATACCAAGGCAAACTCATTGTTGCAGAACTTCCACGGCTCGATATGGACACTACGAAAAGACTTCGATCCTTCAAGTGTCTCGATGACTACGACAAACCTCCCAGAAGCTTCGAGGACTCTAGATCGAGTGCTTCAGACTGCGAGTAAAACTGTTCAGCAGATGTTTAGTCTGATCGAGCAGCAGGAGCATTTGCTCGGCCGCGGTGAGCAGCTTATGCTCCAGCTAGAGCAGCAGCTTCGGGCCGGAACTGTAGACGCAACGTCTCTTCAGGCGGCTCTCACTGAGTGTAAGCTCCTCACCGTTAGAGCGCGTGAAATCTCGGGAGAGATGGTAATATCGCAAGAGTTCGAGGATATCTGCGGACAGGTAATTCAGAAAGTTCGTGAGCTTATTCAGGGCCTCGAGCGCGACATATCTAAACTCTTATGTCACCTGCACGTGGGTGTTCCAGATGGAGCATCTGCCGCTGTGTGCGCAGAGAATACGCGCATTACCGATCAATCTGATGTGGACAAGCTTCTAAAAAGCTACGGTGTGTAAGGCTCTACCCGCCTGAGAGTCAGCCCACACTGCGCTACGCAACTTACCCGGTGCTATGTCGATTATAAGGCATGGAAACCGAGTTAGCCGCCGAGGCACAAGAGCTGACAATAAGACCTCGTACTGGCAATCCTCGAGAGGTGCTGCAAGGCGCCAACTTCACGGCACGAGATTTAGCGCTTTGCTCGAGTGAGGAGGCCCGAGCCCTAATTGCGTACAGAGACGCACGTGAGCTAGAGGTGCTTCCACTTTCCATTGGCCGCGTGGGGAAGTCGGCTCGATTGCACCTGGCAGCCGTTAGCGACTCGCTAGAGACGGAGGGTCGCTGTCAGTACGCGTGCGGGGTTGGGGTTGCTATTACAAAGGTACCTCGTCACCTCATAGGCGACGCAATTGAGCTTGCATATCTTGGCTCAGAGGAGCGACTCGCCCGCCACGTTGACAGGCTTCGAAGAGTTGAAGCTGAAAAACCCCGAGCAGTGCTGCATGATCTTGAGCCTTGTGGAGATGCAGCGCAATTCCTGCAAACCATCCTTGAGTTTGCGGTGATTCGCGGGGCAAGCGATCTTCACCTCGTTCCGCAGCGAGACGGAGCTCTCATAAAGCTGCGAGTTGATGGAGAGCTTTTGATACAAGAGCAGCGACCGTATGCATTGCGATTTCACGAGCAAGTCGTCTCACGTCTGAAGGTTCTTGCCGCAGCTGATATAACCCAAAAAGCTATCCCACACGACGGAGCTTTTAGCTTTAACGTCGGGACATCTCAGCGGTCGGCAAGGCTAAGCACGCTACCAACACTGCATGGAGAGAGTGTAGTAATTCGAATTCTCCGGGCATCTGATGGTGCCTCTCTGATGGAGTTGGGCCTTGAGCCAGGCGCATACTCGATGCTGCACGAAATGCTCCAGTGTCCTGAGGGGCTTGTATTACTAACAGGCCCGACAGGGAGCGGAAAAACTACTACCCTGTATAGCTTGCTCCGGGAGCTTGAGGGCCGGGGGCGCAATGTAGTCACGGTAGAGGATCCGGTCGAGACTATCGTCCCCGGTATTGTGCAGGTGCAAGTCAATCTCGATGTCGGTTTGGATTACCCGCGAGCGATTCGATCAGTTCTCAGGCACGACCCGGACGTTCTTCTGATTGGTGAAATCCGAGACGGACTAAGTGGCTCTATGGCGGTGGATGCCGCAACGACTGGTCATTTAACTGTATCATCGCTTCACGTGGGATCGGTTTTTGATGTCGTGCGGAGGTTGGAAGTTTTGGGTGTGCCGCCGGGGCGAGTCGTTCCGGCGCTACGTCTTGTCGTGAACCAGAGGCTTCTGCCGCGTCTTTGTACGGCCTGCCGTTCGCTGCATTCATTGAAGTATCGAGGAGCGGCAGACATGAATCACGATGAGGATGCTTGTATTGAGTGTCGAGGAACCGGGTTCTCGGGACAGGTGCTCGTTACAGAAGTGCTTGATGCGCGAGAGGACGCCATACAAGATCTGTTTCTACGGGGTGCGATGGGGTCTGGTACGGCACGCGAACTTCCAGCAGACCTCTACATTCCGTGGAGCGAGGCACTTCAGTATCACATGAGCGCTGGTGCCATATCATTTTCTCAAGTCGAGGAGTTCTTTGGTAAGAAGACATCGTAGAGGATCTTGATAATACCGCTCCCTGGCGAGTAGACTCTCGTTGATGAAAAGGGGAGCTAAACAACTTCTCCGCCCGAACGTCTGTATGCTTGTCTACAATTCGCGTGGACAGCTATGGATAGGTGAGCGGTACAACAAAAAGGGGCACTGGCAATTTCCTCAAGGTGGGGTGGAGCGCGGTTCAACACTCAAGCAGAACGTCGTGCGAGAGCTTTACGAGGAGCTGGGCCTCTCTAAAAAGCACCTTGGTAAAATTAAGAAACTAAAAAGCCGACACTCGTATCTGTGGAAGGTGGTTCCAGACTATGCGCGTGGCCGCTGGTGTGGCCAGGCGCAGTCATTTTGGCTCGTTGAGTTCAGAGGTAGTGATAAAGATTTCGATCTCTGTGTTGAGAAAGACAGGGAATTCCGCCGATGGAGGTGGGCTTCCGTCACGACGATCCGCAAGCTTGCGGCGGTGGAGCGTCGAAAAGGATACGAGGGGCCATTACGGGAGTTTCTGTCGATAAAGCGCGACGGCCGGCTGTAATCGACTACTGAAGCCGCACTCTTTGCCCTTGCTGTGACATCCTATTTAAACTTTAACAGGTTTAAACTAGGGGTGCGCGATCATGGAACACCAGTTGCAGACTTTGCGGTCGAGGGGTGGTATCGTGAGGGCCTCTTCTATGGCAATACCAGCGTTTACCACAGCTTCCAGCAACGGCACTCGGGTCAATAAAAAGATTCGGCTGAAATCACAGGATAATCGGGTCGCCGACTCGATCGCCAGCAGCTTGGGAGTATCGAATGTGCTCGGTAGAGTCCTTGCCGCGCGTGGCTTTTCACCGGGAGAGGACTTGAAGAACTATGTTACTCCCACGCTAAGACAAGGACTTCCAGATCCGGCGAAGCTAAAGAATATTGATCAAGCGGCACGGGTAATACTCGAGGCGCATCGGGCAGGAAAATCGATCGCAATCTGTTGTGATTTCGATGTTGATGGACTTTCCGGTGGCTCAGTAGTCTATGATTTTTTTAACTCGGTCGGGATAGTCTCTCGCGTGTTCGTTCCGAATCGATTTGTCGATGGATACGGGCTTAATGAAAAAACAGTCCGAGAGATAGCACAGTCTGGCTTCGGATTGCTGCTTACGATTGATTTTGGGACTACCAACGTGCATGAGCTCTCTGTCGCGCGACAGCTAGGACTCACGACAGTAGTAATCGATCATCATCATATCAGTGCCGAACCGCCACCAGCCGATGTCTTTGTGAATCCTCATCAGAAGGGGTGTGGTTTTGCTAATGGCATCGCCTGTGCTGCTGGGCTGGCTTGGTATTTACTTCTGGCCCTCAAGCGAGAGTTGGGAGGGACTGAGGTTGATCCTAAAAACTCTCTCGACTTGGCTTGCCTTGGCACGATTTGCGATATGGTGCCGCTGATTGGAATGAATCGAGTAATCGCCAAGCGTGGACTTGAAGCGTTGTCGGAATCCAGCCGACCTGGCTTGCGCGCGTTAAGAAATGTAATCGGAATCAAAGGAAACGTCGGATGTTCAGATGTCTCCTTTGGCATCGGTCCAAGATTGAACGCCGCGGGGAGAATAGTGCATGGAGAGCTTGTGGTGGAGCTTTTGACCACAAGGGACTCAAGTAAAGCTGAGAAGCTTGCACGTCAGTTAAACGATCTGAATGCCGAACGACAGGCGATAGAAGCCTCGGTGAAGGAGCAGGCGATAGCTCAGATCCAAGAAAGTGGCGGGCCGACCTGGGGTCTCGTTGCGTGGCACGAGGAGTTCCATACGGGAGTTATTGGAATAGTCGCCCAGCGATTAGTTGAGCACTTCTATAGACCATCGGCAGTGATGGGGATGGATACGCCTGGTGTGTGGAAGGGATCCGTTCGTGGTATCAAAGGTTTCAGTGTGGTCGACACGTTGGGTGCGGTGAAGGAGCATCTGATAAAGTTTGGAGGGCATGAGGGAGCGGGAGGCTTCTCTGTAGCGGATGATAAGGTAGAGGCTTTTAAGGAAGCGTTTATTCAGGAATGCCAGAAGCGCTTGTCGGCTATCGAGATAGTTCCCTTCGTTGACGCGGACACCGTAGCCACGCTTGACGAATTCACGGTTCCGCTTGTGAAGGAATTATCGAGTTTAGCGCCCTTTGGTGTAGGGAATCCGGCGCCTGTTGTTTTGTTTAAAAAGCTCTTAGTAAAAGAAGTTCGAGTTCTTAAAGACGCCCATCTTAAGGTCCTGTTAAGTGACGGTAAGAGATTTGTAAGTGGCGTGATGTGGCGCCAGACGGAGCATCCCGCGCTTCACGTAAATAAGTACGTCGATATAGCGTGCAAACCCGACGTGAATTCGTACGGTGGCAATGTGGAATTGCAGGCAGTTATTCAGGCCGTTGAAGAGGCCGTTTAAGCTGGAGACTGTCCCGTAGTCTCAGCAAATGCGATCAAATCATGATCTGGCTCGTGAAGGCTGCAGCTGCCGATTGAGAAATGAGCACTCTTTTTTGCGGCTATCAGCTGCTCTACAGATATTTGATGGTTGTCGAAACGTAGATTGCGACCATACGAGAAGCGCTCGTGCGAAGAATTGGTGAGTAGTTGCGCGATCGAGGACTCTGAAATTGCGGCGCCCAGTACACGGCGAAGCATAACCGCAGCGGCGACAGCAACGAACCCCATCGGGTACGAGTGGCTCGAAGGATCCACCACCGGGTGGTGTAAACCGCCAGTGACTTTAAAGTGCGATCTTGTATCACAGGCCTTGCACAACGCGACCGCAAGTTTCTCGGCACCGATTCCGGTTGGACCCGTAAGCCGACATTTAAGAGCAACGCGCTGACTTGCCTTCGATATCCCCTCGATGCACGAATCAAGCTCAGCGCTCCAGTTTTCTTGGGAGAGATCGGGCTCTATAGCGAGCATAGCTCGAAACTGAGAGGCGAGCTCACCCCATTCCGCGATTATGGCGCGCGATGGTTTGCCAAGAGTTTTCACTTCGAGTGACGAAATCTCAATCGGGCTTGACGTCTTTGAGAGTGACGTCAGAACACTCTTCACTGTCTCGAAGGGTTCTGTGGCTAAGACGCATACAGAGAGCGGGGGGTTAAACCCATATACGCTGAGATCGGTTTCCGAAAGTTTTTGTGAGTGCGCTGTATCGAGCACAAGATTACTGGCCAGGAGCCACGGACGCCGGAGCGAGGAATTACATGAGGCGCTCTCTCGCAGCGCACTCTCGAAGTCTCGTTGTGCCGGAGGAAACATACCTGCGTAGTCGAAAAGCCGTTCGATGAGACAGTCGAGTGCTGAATCGGATCGTGGATCAATTTTCTTCAGAGTCGCTGGCGTTGGCAGATTCATGGAGTAAGCTTTAGTATTGCATCATTGATATAGAGAGTGCGCTGGTGAGCGTCGCATTACGCAGAGAGCCACCAGAACGTATACTTTCAGGTAAGCGTATATCTGCCAAGAGTTTTGAGATGATGCCCTAGTGACGATCGTTTACTGCGCGCTCGGTAGGCTGAACAGCACTTCTAATCTTGTCTTCAAGTGTATTTACGACAGTGGCCATATTTGCGGCTGCTCGCTGAATAGCGGCTAGAGCCTGCTCAGCGGTACATGAGAGTCCCTGACTGGCGTGGGCAACAAAAGCCATTGCGACTATCTCTTGCAGAGGGTTGTTTAAATCATTCCGTATGTCCGCCCCTAAGGAGGCGATATTCGTTTGAGCGTTTTGTGGCGCCGCGTACGGTTGCCTCGATTGTACGCGTCGGAGTTCAACAAATCGGTAGCCAGGGTGTGAGCCCATTTCAGAGCGAGATGTTGTAAGGTCACTCAAAATCACCAACTCCGGAGGTGGCGACATCAGCTCGAGTGTTTGGTGTAGTTTTGCAAGTGGACCATCGGGAAGGGTGGCGCTTGATAAAATAATGTCGATCGACCGACGCTTTAAGATCCAGAGTGCCAGATGCAACGTAGGGGCAAAGAGGATGGAACAGCCCGGTAATGTTCTCGAAAGCTCTATAGTAATTTCCTGAGCCATATTTTGGCTCGCATTTATCACCAAGACGGTGGATCCGTCCGGCAAGAGCCCCGGGGGTAAGGTTGAAACGGGAGTTGATTTTGCTTGCGACTGCGGGTGTGGGGTATCCCCGAGAAGAGGATCCGAGTACTCGATTCGGCGAGTTTCTCGATCCACGGGTCTAATTACCCGAACGTCATCTGCGCACGGAATATCCTTGATAACCTTGTCATGAGTGAGGGTTACCGTACGACGCCTAACCTTTGGAGTATCAAAACCGCTCGACATACAAACTCATTCCGCAAACTTCCACATTTAAGATGAAGTCTTTTTGGATAGAGGTTCAAAAAGATACGGCGGTCTATTCGAACTTCCGATTGTGGTGCTTAGTCGAGCACCACGCGGAGTGTTGGCAGAGAAAGCCTTGGGTTTTGGGATAAAAGGGAGGGTTCCCGGACAAAACCCTCCAGAGGTGACTATCTCAAGATGTCACGAGTCAAACCAACGAAAAGGAGCACCAGCGCGAAAATGAACGTTGTGATCACGTATGTCGTTACAACGCCATGTCGAACTGTCTCACGAGTGTTTCTCAGAACTCGCTGCAGTAGAGCCTCAACCATTCTGCCACCGTCGAAAGGAACGAGTGGAAGGAGCTGAAAGCCACCGACAGCGGCACTGAGCAACCCGGTCATAAAGAACCAGTATGCAGGAGATATTGCGTATGCCGATGAGGCTAGTTGCAATACTCCACCCGGACCTGTCACCGATTGAGCGACTTTACGCGGCTGCTGCAAAAGCATGACCGGGAGCAGTGCTGGCTGCGCGGCAAGGATGCCCGTAGTTTTGCCAGCGACCGCCAACGCCTCTTTCGCAGAGAGTCTGCGACTCGAATCGAGGAACTTAATGCCAAGTCTAGACGAATTGGCATCCACCTCAATCGGCACAGTAACGCTTAATCGCTTATCTTTACGTCGTACAACCATCGTAAGTGCTGAGCGCGCGTCACTTGTTGTGCGCCCTTTACGAAGGTCGACTTGAAGATCCTCCTTCACGGGCTGTCCGTCGACTGATACGACGACGTCACCAGGTCTCAGTCCCGCTGTGCGGGCCAGGGGCGAGGTGTGCGCTATCGTGAGCGGCGTTACGACTTTGCGAACCGACGCTCCGAACAGTGTCGCCAGAAACATGACGATGAATCCGAAGAGAAGGCTCGCAATTGGGCCAGCAGCTGCCACGAAAAACTTATATCTTTCGCGAACGCACTCACCAAGCTCAACGAACCCGCCAAAAGGAATGAGCGAAAGTCTCCACTCAATGCCATGCCAACGTTTCGATGCCCACGCAGAGCCAAGACCGACGGAGAATGCCTCTACTGGGATTCTCAACCAGAGAGCTGCGACTAAATGTCCCAACTCGTGTACGACGATGACAAAATTAAGCATCATCAATCCAAATACAAAAGGTAAGACACCTTCTTGGACGATGACCGGACGAAACACTAAAGCTACAAGCAACGCCAAGGCCACTCTGACTAGCCAGAGTAGCGCGTGCGGTGACGAGCTTCCGCTCTGATCGTTATCAGAGCATTTCTCTTCTACCATTTTTAAAACCTCTTCCGGGAAGTATCCCGCCGGAAGTTTACCTTCTTGCCATCCGCTAACCAATCAAAGTGAGCTTCTTTATTCTCGCGCGCAGATCATCCGGCGCTACCACTACGAGAAACTCGCAGTTTTTGGCTACCAATGTGGAGCTACGACACACTTGATTGATCAGATATTGCACGCCGAACGTTGAGTGCGCAGCTGCGTGCAAGCCTCACGATTAAGAACGCCGCCGCTTGCGCTGTTGTTTTGATTTTCTTCTGCGGTGGAGGCTCTGAGGACGCTTGAGGATGTTTGGAGTCACTAGCTCTTCATCTTTGCCTTGTAGCTCAAGGTTACTCACGAGGACAGCTGGAGAAATTGTCGTAATTGGCAATAAGCCAGACTCCGCGCCGCAAAATCCGTTATCTACGATCGGCTGGTCGCCAACTGCGACAATATTGCTCAAGGATTGCATCGGAGTGCCAACAAAGTTTACTCCGCGAACGCAAACCTCGCGTCCATTTGGATATACGAGTGTTGCGTACGCGATGTCACCAGAGAAGGCCTGAAAATCATAGTTGGTGGTGTCGGTTTCACCACCATTGGTTTCATACACGATCATTCCAAATGGCTTTTTCTGACGGCGAATCTCTTGAAGGAGCTTTGCCTTTAGCTTATCGAGCGGCTGACCATTCTTGCCTTCGATAATCGTCACTGCCATTCGGCTAATTGGGCGCTGATGATGTTTCGTGCGTGCGTGTCCATTCGACACATGACGACCCTTTTGAATCGCAGCGCGGGTTGAGAGAAATCCCTTGAGCACGCCGTCTTCTATCAAAACAGTATCCTGAGCCTTGGCGCCCTCATCATCATATGAGTACGCTCCAATGCAGCGCTGTCCGTTGAACTCCCTTTGTAGCGGATTGTCACGAATAGTAATCGGCAGCTTGAAGATCTGTTTGCCACACTGATCTTTGAATGTTTGCCCCTCTCCAGAGGAAAGTAGTCTGCTTCCTTCGAGACGATGGCCGACGGCTTCATGGAATAAAAGCCCCGCTGGTCCTGGATATAATAAAACTGGGCCCGAAAAAGCGTGAATCTTTTTTGCACGAGATACGCGCTGAAGCTGATCGTATTTCTCTAAGACCATCTTCTTAAAGTCGCTGAGTGAGGGCAGCTCGTCTTGTGAGCCAACATTCAAGACTACTTCTTGTTCGAGTCGAGAGCCTTCTTTCGTGAGCTTATGCAAGTTCGCGCTAAGGCAGAACACCTGAGAGTACTGAACAGTTGTGGTACCCTCGGTGCTGACGAACACGCGGGTTTCTTGTGAGACATCAAACTCTACCCAGCTTCCCGACAGTCGCGGCAGCTGAGATAGCCAGAGTGATGCTCGCTTACAAAATTTACTCCACTGGTCGTAGTCGACGTTATCCATCCGAGCGTAGTGACGAAACGAGGCTCGCTTGCCTCTCGTAAAGGACCGTAGTCCGCCGTTCGGGTCGAGTGTTGAGATTCGACTTGCCTCTTTCTGGTTGTAGTCAGTAAGGGCTTCTCTGAACTTACTCTCCAGCAGCTTCCATAGCGTGATTCTTAAGCCATCGTAGTCCCGGTCATCGACCGGTACTGAACTGAAGGCTGTTGACTCAAGTTCATCATCAAGCTCACGCAGACCCCCGTCAGCTACCTGGTCATAGTCGTACGATCCAACTCGTAGGTCACAATACACATTTCTTGAGCGGTCAGTTTGAGAGCGACAGGTAGATCCGCTGCTCGCCCAGGTGTTGAACCAATGGATATCCTTCAATAAAAATGAGCAGTAGTAGGCCTTTGGAAATCCTGGAACGCTCATCGACAGAGCGCGCCGCGCGTCTCTCTTGAGAAGGGGGATCAGTTTTTCAACGGTTGCGCGTGTGAGCATACTTCTAGATTAGGGTACGAGCGTAGAAACCTCAAATCCGAGTGTCTGTCCAAAAGCTTATTATATTCAGATGCTTAAGCAGTAAAAATGCTGCTCTAGAAAGCAAAAAATTTACTTTTTTTGGGCTCAGAAAATGCCCGATTTAGACAGGTTATCCACAGGTTGTTCACAGCTGTTTAGGGGAACCTAGTAGTGACCCAAGGAGGGAAGACAAAGAGCGCGCCTTGATGTGGTGTATACTCTACAAATAGGGCTGTGCCGCCTGAGTAGCTTGGATGTGTCCTTGCTGGGGTCGCTGCGCTGCTATTCGCTGTCACCGCCCAGGTTGTATTCCTTTAATTTGTAGAGAAGTGTTCGGTGACTGATCTCTAGTATCTTGGCGGCGTGTGTTCGGTTGCCACCAGTCTTTTCGAGCGCGCGCGTAATCAGATCGATCTCGAGAGCTGCAGTCTTTTGCTTAATAGACAAGTTGGAGTCATCGTTGACGATCGTAGCAGCTGTAGTTAGTGGAGTTCCTTTTTGAACGTAGTCAGGAAGCGCCTCAAGTTCAAAATCATCTCCCTGGGACAGAACGAGAGCGCGTTCAAGGCAGTTCTCAAGTTCCCGCGCATTTCCGCGCCAGCTATAGTTGAGCAGCGCCTTTAGCACATCGGGCGGCACACGCTTCTCGGCGATTCCAAGGCGCTTGGCGTGCTTTTTTGCGAAGTGCTCTACGAGAATAGGAATATCCTCAGTTCGCTCTCGTAATGGTGGAAGATGAATTGAGACGACATTGAGTCGATAGAAGAGATCTTCGCGAAATTTTCCGTTTCTAACCTCTTCTTCAAGGTTTCTCAGTGTCGCTGAGATTACTCGAACATCGATCGGAATGTCGTGCTCATCGCCGACTCTTCGTATTGTTTGCTCCTGCAGAGAGCGCAGCAATTTAACCTGAAGATGAAGCGGAAGCTCTCCTATTTCATCGAGAAAGAGAGTGCCGCCTGAAGCCTCTTCAAACAATCCTTTCTTGTCCCGACTAGCGTCAGTAAACGCGCCTTTCTTATGACCAAAAAGCTCTGATTCGATGAGCGTCTCGGGAATTGCGCCACAGTTGATCGCAATAAAAGGCTTCCCACGACGAGGAGAGCTTTCATGTATCGCTCGGGCCATGAGTTCTTTGCCGGTACCAGATTCTCCCGTGATCAAGACGGTGGTGTTGAATGGAGTTAGGCGACGAATCACGTCGAAAACAGAGCGAAAAGCGTCACTCTTTGCGATGATATTATTGAACGAGTAGCGTTCGGCAATGGCAGCCTTGAGCGCTTTGTTCTCTCGCTTGAGGCGTTCGTGTTCCTCGAATTTTCGCAACGTAAACATCAGGTCGTCGGGGAAAATCGGCTTGCGCAGATAGTCAAAGGCTCCGCACGCGGCCGCCTGTGATGCAATCTCTTGATTGCTGAATGCGGTCATTAGAATGATCGGAAGCTTGAGAGCCGCGCCCTTGAGCACCTCTAGTCCTGACCTGCCAGGAAGACGGAGGTCGCACAAAACCAAGTCGTAACTATTCTTTTCAATCAAGCCCAGACCATCATCTCCCGTCAGGGCTGTAGCTGTGTTGTAACCGAGTGTTTGCAAGACGAGCTCGAGCGAGCGATTTACCTCAACATCATCGTCGATAATCAGAACGCTAAACGTTGGCTGATCGCTGTGCTGTACCATTACTGAAATACCCGCCAAATCGTCGACGCATTAGAGCCGTTAAGAAACATGACGAGGTCTGCAAAGTTGTACAGATATAGTAGCGCCCCAGTGACGAGGTATGGCCCAAACGGAATAGCCGTGCTGAATCCCATGCGGTTCATGAGTATAAGGAGCAGCCCAAGCGCAGAGCCCAGGACCGAGCCCACAAAGATAGTGATAAGAGCGCACTCGTACCCGAACAATGCACCGAGAGCGATCATAAGTTTAATGTCACCAAGACCGAGCCCTTCGCGTTTGCGGACTACGAGGTAGAGCCACCAGATAAGATAAAGTGGTCCCGCCCCAAAGAGCACACCGAGTGCTGATTCAAGCCAAGAATGAACAAACGGGCGGTCGAGCGGGAGAATCCCTCCGAGTGTGGTTGTTGAACTAAGCACTCCGATGATGAGACCAAGTAGCGCGCCGGGATAATTGATGACGTCTGGAATAATCATGTAGTCCAGATCAATGAACGTAATAAGGATAAGCGCGCTGACGACGATGAAGATCGCAAGTGCTGTTGGTGTGAGCCCAAAACGGAGATAGGAGAGTGTGGCGAATAGCCCCGACAGGATCTCAATGACAGTGTATCGTGCAGGTACCCGAGTTTTGCAGTACCCGCAACGACCACCGAGAACAAGCCATGAGAGGATTGGAATAATATGTAGGAAGTGTAGTTGGTGTTTGCATATTGGGCAGAACGAGCGGGTGGGTTTTGTAATAGAGAGAGGGGTGTCAGTAACCGGGATTCCTTGGCGGACCGGTTCGTACTTTCCCATCGGAAGACGGTACGCACACAGGCCAAGGAAGCTGCCAGTGCAGGCGCCGAACATAAAACACCATATCGATAGCGCCACGATCTCAATCATTAGTTCTTCCCCATCTGGCAATGCCGCCCAAGAGTACGATTCCGCAAATAGGTAATAGGGTCTAACAATTTTGCATAGCAAGCGAGGGGGAAACTCGATGATTAGTCAGGTGGTATAGGGCTCGTGACGCAAACGCAGTTTCGAGGAATGTGCTGCCGACAAGAACTGCTCTGCGAGCATTGATTAGCTCGATTCCTAGGCGCTACTCGCCATGATCTCTGATAGCACGCAGCTCACGACTACAACGCGAGCTATGAGCTGATTACTCAGCTCCGGCAGCTTTCTTGCGAGTGGTCTTCTTGGCCGTCTTGGGAGTGGACTCTTTTTTTGCCGCCTTAGGGGCGCGCTTTGCGCGTTTGCCTTTGGCTGGTCCCTTTGCTGCACGTTCAGCAAGTAAGTTTACCGCCTCCTCTATGGTGAGTGTGTCTGGATCTCCGCCTTGCGGTAACGATGCGTTTGTCGTGCCATCAGTAACGTAGGGGCCGTAGCGACCACTCTTAATCTGAATCGGTGCATCAGTTTGCGGATGTTTGCCCAGCTCCTTGAGTGTTTTTGGCTGAATCGCCGCGCGACCACGAGTGCGCGGTTGCTTAAGTAGTTCGAGCGCACGCTCGAATGTTAGTGTTAATGGTGACTCGTCAGCAGGTATCGAGCGACTCTCTCCGCCGCATTTGACATAGGGGCCAAATCGACCGCTCGCCACGAATACTTCTGTCTGGTTTTCTGGATTCACGCCAACTAGCTTTGGAAAAGCCAAAAGTTGAAGCGCGATGTCGAGGTTGACGGAGTCAGGAGTTATGCCAGGAAGTAACGAAGCCATCTTCGGCTTATCGCCACCCTCTACCATGTCTCCTAATTGAATGTATGGCCCAAATCGCCCCTTCTTTAGATACACAGGAAGATTCGTGGTCGGATCAACTCCAAGAGCCTCTGGTCCTTTCGCAGCCTCTGCGATCAGCTTCTCCGCCTTCTCGGCAGTGAGCTCATCAAACGCGAGTGTGTCTGGTATGCTTGCGCGCGTCTCTCCGTTTGAGAGGAACGGGCCGTAGCGACCGATGCGAACTTCTACATCGCGCGCTTGGGAGTCCTTGCCCAGTTTAATACCGCAAACTTCACGCGGGTCTATTTTTTCCTCTCCCTCGGTTACGAGATCTTTGAGACCCTTGAGTGCCGTTGCCTCTCCAAAATAGAACGCTCGCAGTTTCTCAAGGTTGTCCCGCTCTCCTCGAGAAATCTCGTCAAGATCGTCCTCAAGCTTCGCGGTGAACTCGTAATCAACGAGGTGGCTGAAGTAGCCTTCAAGCAATCCGGTGACACCTATGGCGAGAAAACTTGGTACAAGCGCCGTCCCTTTCTTAAACGCGTATTCACGCGAGAGCACAACGTCGACTATCGTGGCCCATGTGCTTGGACGGCCGATTCCGAGACGCTCCAGCTCTTTAATCAAACTACCTTCGGTGTATCGAGCCGGAGGTTGTGTCGAATGCTTGAGCACATCGTAATTCTTTGATGTGACCCGGTCTCCCTTTGCGAGCGGCGGGAGGTTTCGTTCCTGCTCGGCGAGATCGGCCTCGGGATCGTCAGAGCCCTCAACGTAGGCGCGTA
>OMII01000267.1 GCA_900299055.1 Pseudomonadota bacterium
AAGGGCGTCGATCAACTAGAGGGTAACTTTGAGTTAAAACTCCACGAACAGGTGCGAGCCGGCGCATACGCGCGTTACGATGTTGAGGGGAGTGAGTTTATCGAGAGCCAGGGGCTTATCCGGTTCATGAACTCGTGTAAGTGTTGGAGTCTTGACCTCGGCGTAGGTGAGCGGATCAACCCAGACCGTAAGCAGGTCCTTCTGAGTTTCACGTTCGGTGGACTAGGAGCGATCCGCCAGGGGTACGGCATATCCCAGTAAGCTATTGAAAAGTTTGTCGTTCCGCAGCAATGCTGAGTTGCCTTCTGGGTTGCTCAGAAGTGCGTTTGTCGCCAGATAATGCCGTGATGTTACTGGTCTTTTAGCCACTTCTGCGCTACGCTCTCACGGGTATTTCTGGCTGTGCTTATGTGGCCTACAGGGTAAGGGATTGTTGTGAAGGTACTTGTTACGGGAGCGGCGGGATTCATCGGAAGCAACTTGGTGCATCTTTTGGTGCGTGAGCGACCGAACTGGAAGATCACAGCGCTAGACCTTCTAACCTATGCTGGGAATCTTAAAAACATAGGTTCTTTGCTTGAAGAGGAGCGGGTCTCCTTCGCGCGAGTAGACATAACCGACGCTGCTGCAATAGGAGATTTGTTTTCGCGCGAGAAGTTTGATCTCGTGTTTCACCTAGCAGCCGAGAGTCATGTTGATCGCTCAATCATGTCATCTCTTGAGTTCGTCAACACGAACGTTCTTGGCACGCAGGTATTGTTGGACGCCGCGCTCAAGTCGAAGGTCGAACGCTTTGTCCATATCTCAACTGATGAAGTTTATGGCTCGCTTGGATCAACAGGATACTTTTACGAGACTACACCTCTCGATCCGACAAGCCCATATGCCGCGTCAAAAGCCGCGTCAGACTTGATGGTGTTGGCGTTTTGCAAGACTCATAAGTTCAATGCCTCTGTAACAAGGTGTACGAACAACTTCGGGCCGTATCATTTTCCAGAGAAGCTCATCCCTCTTTTCATCACGAATGCGATGGAGGGTAAAAAGCTGCCGCTCTACGGTGATGGGATGAACGTCCGTAGTTGGCTGTATGTAACGGATCACTGCGAAGCGCTTCTACGTGTAGCTGAACGTGGTCGGGCAGGAGAGGTGTATAACATTGGTGGCGGTGCAGACGCCGAGTTGCCTAATCGAGACGTGACCTTTGCCATTCTAGATATGCTCGGCAAATCTAGAGACCTTATCCAACCAGTCGGTGATAGGCCTGCCCACGATAGGCGTTATGCGATTGACCACTCAAAGATAACACAAGAGCTAGGCTGGCAGCCTTCCACGCCGTTCAGAAAAGGGCTCGAGACGACCGTCGCATGGTATCAGTCTAATCGTTCGTGGTGGGAAGAGATCAAAAGTGGCGCCTATCGCTCGTACTATGAGCGGAACTACGCGAATCGAGGGTAGTAACAGTGAAGATTCTTCTCTTCGGTGGCAGTGGGCAACTGGGCTTTGAGCTTAAGAAGCGGGCGGCGGACCTGGAGTTCGAGCTCGTATCGCCGGTTACAAAAGAACTCGATATTACCGATAAGTCCCAAGTTTTTAATCTCATCAGATCCCTAGAGCCGACCACGGTTATAAATAGTGCGGCATATACGGCAGTCGACAAGGCGGAAGACGATGTCGAACGAGCATTTGCGATTAACTCCCACGGAGTGAGAAATGTTAGTGAGGCGTGTGCAAAAGTTGGCGCTCGACTTCTTCATATCTCCACAGATTATGTCTTTGATGGTTCTTTAGGTCGACAGCTTCGTGAAGAGGACCCGGTGAATCCTCTCGGAGTCTACGGCCGCTCCAAGCTCGAGGGAGAGGCGTTCGTTAGCTCTCTATGCGGAGATCGGGGCCTCGTGGTGAGAACGCAGGCTTTGTACGGGCAGAAGGGCGTTAATTTCGTACATACGATGCTCAAGTTGTTTAGTGAGCGCGAGGTGTTAAAAGTTGTAGATGATCAGTTCGTATCTCCTACGTGGGCTGGATGGCTTGCTGAGACACTACTGGATCTCGTGCGGTTGCCGGCTTCGGGTATCGTTCACGCTTCCTGTGAAGGAGTGGTTTCCTGGTACGATTTCGCGAGGGAGATTCAGCGTTTGTCGCTCGAGAGTTTTGAAGGGCGACCGCTGGCCCGGATAGAGCCAACCAAGGCCGCTGAGCTACAGCGTCCCGCGAAGCGACCAACCTTCTCAGCGTTCGACACTTCGCGCTTGTCCGCTTTGCTGGGCAGGCCTGCGATGACATGGCAGACAGGGCTCGTGCGGTTCTTGGGCGAGATCGGGGTTGCAAAGGGGGAGTGATGGCGAAGTCAGGAAATGCAATAGCGGTGATCTTAGCGGGTGGGCAGGGTAGCCGGTTCTGGCCGTTAAGCAGAGTTCGGTTGCCGAAGCAGTTCCTCTCAATAAGTGAGAACGGGGAAAGTCTCATACAAGCTACCGTCCGGCGCGTTGAGCCTCTGGTGGGACGAGAAAATATCTGCGTGGTCGCGAATGACTCTCTGCGTCCGACGATAGTCGAGCACGTACCGCACGCGCAGGTCGTTGTGGAACCCGAGGCGCGCAACACTGCCGCATGTATCGGCCTTGCCGCGGTGGCGGCGTTGGTTGGGGCCCAAGGGGCTGATCCTGTATTACTGGTCCTGCCTGCAGATCATGCGGTTAAAGATGAGGATAGATTACGAGTTGCCCTTGCAGAGGCCATACATCAGGCCAGGGAGAATGATGTCCTGGTGACGATAGGGATACCTCCGACGCACCCGAATACAGGGTATGGTTACATTAAACGAGGGGAGGTTCTCAGCGGTCGAACTTACCGAGTAGATCGTTTCTACGAGAAGCCGAATCTTCAGCGAGCGGAGCGTTATTTGGAAACGGGGGGCTATAGCTGGAACTCGGGAATGTTTGTGTGGCGTGCCAGTGTTATTCTTGAGGCCTTTAAGGAACATTTGCCGGCCATGTACAACGGATTGGTGGGCATTCGGCAAGAGATAGAGGCTGGTAGGCTCATGTCTCCGCGAGTTTCAGAGCTTTTTTCTAAGTTTGAATCCATATCGATTGATTTTGGAATACTGGAGCACGCGAAGAACTGCCTTGTGATCGACGCCGAGGAGTTTGGCTGGAATGACGTGGGCTCTTGGGATCAATGGGCCGAGAATTTTGCGACTGACTCGGAAGGTAACTTGATCAAGGGTGACGCGCTAGCGATAGATAGCGCGGGGTGTGTAGTGCGGGCGCATGACCGACTCATTGCGGCGGTTGGCCTGAAGGATGTCGTGGTAATTGATTCTGGCGACGCGCTCCTGGTGGTCTCACGGGACCATGTGCAGGACGTGCGAAAAGTCGTAAGTGAGCTTAAGCAGCGCGGTCGAACAGAGCTGATATAAACAAGTGAGGAGAAGGAGAACGATATATGGCACAGAAGGTTGCATTAATAACGGGAATTACCGGACAAGATGGTTCTTATCTGGCGGAGCTCTTACTGAGTAAGGGCTACAAGGTGTATGGTATGGTGCGCAGGGCTTCAGTAGAGAAGTTCGACCGCATAGAGCACATCCGTGATCAGGTAGAGCTTATTCAAGGAGACCTTCTTGATCAGTACTCGTTAATTTCAGTTCTCAAACAGACAAAGCCGCGTGAGGTTTACAATCTGGCGGCGCAGAGCTTTGTGCCGACAAGTTGGGCACAGCCGGTACTCACGTCCGAATTCACAGCGATTGGCGTGACACGGATGCTGGAGTCGATTCGTCTTGTTGATCCGACAATCCGCTTTTATCAGGCGTCTAGCTCGGAGATGTATGGAAAGGTTCGAGAGACTCCGCAGACTGAAATGACGCCATTTTATCCGCGGTCCCCATACGGAGTTGCTAAAGTCTATGGTCACTACATCACGGTAAATTACCGGGAGAGCTACGATCTTTTTGCCGTATCGGGAATATTATTCAATCACGAGTCGCCTCGACGTGGCCTGGAGTTTGTAACACGAAAGGTTACCGATGGTGTGGCGCGTATCAAGCTCGGATTGGCTAACGAGCTCCGCATGGGCAATCTTGACGCTCGTCGAGATTGGGGATTTGCAGGAGACTACGTTGAAGCGATGTGGTTAATGCTTCAGCAAGACGTAGCGGATGATTACGTCATAGCCACTGGTGAGACGCACACCGTAAAGAAACTGGTAGAGATCGCGTTTGAACATGCGGGTCTTGAGTGGGAGAAGTATGTAAAGCTGGACGCGGCCTTCTTGCGCCCAGCAGAGGTCGACTTGCTGGTTGGCGACCCTTCAAAAGCGATGAAACAGTTAGGGTGGAAGCCTAAGGTTACATTCGAACAGATGACCCGCATGATGGTGGACGCTGATATCGAGCGGCTCTCCTCGCGCAAGTAGAGAGGGGAAGGGTCTCATTCGATATGATTCGAGCACTCGTTATCGGGGCAAATGGTTTCGTCGGACGGCACCTCGTCGGTCACTTGAAAGAGTCCGGTGATGAGGTGTTTTGCGCTGGTCTGCAAGTTCCAGATTCGGCAGAGAGTAATTTTCTTTCTGTCGACATTACCGATGCCCGTTCCGTTCGCGCCGTGGTGCAGGACGTTAAGCCGGATGTGACCTACCATCTTGCTGGTATAGCGTTCGTGCCGGAAGCGGAGGAGGATTTTGACAGGGTCCTCCGCATCAATGTAGCGGGGACGGCGAATGTAGCCCGTCAGTGCCACCTGTTGGACAAGAAAAACTCTCTGTTGTTTGTAAGTTCAGCTGAGGTGTACGGAGCTATTCGAGGCGAAGAGTTGCCGATCCGAGAGGGGATGGTAATCAAACCGAGTAGTAACTATAGCCTTACGAAGCGTATGGCCGAGATGGTCATAGAGCGCTACGCTCGCGCGGGTAACTTGACGTGCTGTATCGTACGACCGTTCAATCACATCGGACCTGGACAGGACTCCCGATTCGTTACGGCGAACTTTGCGCTGCAGCTGGCTCGTATCGCGCATGGTCGCGCTGAGCCAGTACTCCGGGTGGGGAATCTTGATGCGAAGAGAGATTTTTCGGATGTCCGCGATATTGTTCGAGGGTATCGTCTTTTAAGTCGCACGGCAGGCGGGCTCTTTAACCTAGGGTCCGGTCGTGCCCACTCGGTGCAGACCGTCCTAGATACTCTTATCGAAATCTCCGGACTTGATGTGGCTGTTCATCGAGACCCAGAGCGTATGAGGGCCTCGGAGGTGCCAGAGTTGTATGGCTCCTACGAAAAAGCCTCTCAGGCTTGTGGCTGGACTCCTCAGATTTCCCTGAGGCAGTCCCTAGAAGATGTGTATCGTTACTGGTTGAGTCAGGTCGAGGAAGGGCTGATCTGAGAGTTGGGCCAACCTAAGCATGAGTAGGTAGTTCCTCTAGTTGCCGTTGCGCAGCGCGATGTCGTAGAGCCGTTGCGCGGATAGCTGGCTGATCTTCCGCCTCTTTTTCATAAAGTTTCGCATCCGCTTTGACCCAGAGGCTTATGTTTGCTGAGTTTCGCTCCGACCATCTGCGATGGGGCATCCTACTTCTACGCGTAGGGCTGGTATCGCGGCCTCCACCGGGCTAGACCGGGTGTGCGCCAGTTGTTGTGGAATGTAACCTAGGTAGGGCGAGGAGAATGGAACAGACGCGCAAGAGGGCACTCTTTGTCGAGTTGGATAACACCCTTGGGAAAGCCGCCGCTCAAATGTTAGCGCGTGAGATCGAGATCGACTCGGCGGCAGCCACAGAAGAAACGATTAAGCGGGCTCTCGAGCAGAGTCCTGACATCATTGTTCTCAATGGCGTCCTACCTGGAGTGCCAACGTCTGAATGGTTAACGCAACTTCGCGGTAGCGGTGATAAGACCCCGGTTCTGGTAATCTCCCCGGCTGGTGAGGTTCGTCCAGCAGTAGAAGCCATCAAAAGAGGCGCAACGGAAGTCCTGGATGGTGTACCGACTCCACAGGGACTCTCTGAGGCGATCAACGAACTCCTCCATACAGTACCCGCTGGAGAGATGTCTTTGTCCGCCGAGCGCCGCCCTTCTCGAAGAGAAGTTAAGTTAGTTCAAGCCGATTTCGGTCCGATGGCAGGGC
>OMII01000268.1 GCA_900299055.1 Pseudomonadota bacterium
CTCGATAAGTCCCTTCACATCACTATCTGTGGATAACTTGCTCGATACCACAGAGGCAGCGTGAATCACGCTCGAATGATCGCGTCCGCCAAAATGTTCTCCTATTTCTGGGTAGGAGGCTGTTGTGTGCTTGCGACAGAGGTACATCGCGATATGCCGAGGGAACGATAGGTTCTTTGTGCGGCGCTTGGAGATAATCTCGCTGACCTTAATGTTAAAGTGGTTGGCGACCGCCTTCTTGATATCGTCGACGGTAACATTAACTACCTTTGGTTGAAGAAGTGGCTTGAGCGCCGCCTTGGCCATATCCATCGATATCGGAACGTTCTGAATCGAACTAACCGCGTGTAGTCGAGTCAGCGCCCCCTCAAGCTCCCGCACATTTGAAGAGATCCGTTCTGCGATGAGGTGGCTTACCTCATGTGGTAAGTTGAACTCTTCAACAAGCGCTTTCTGTTTCAGGATCGCGACTCGTGTTTCGAAATCGGGGGCCTGAAGATCTGCGGTTAATCCCCACGAGAATCTGGTTTGTAGCCGCTCTTCAATTCCTGGAATGTCTGTCGGTATCTTATCTGAAGTTATGACAATCTGGCGTTTGGCGCTGTAGAGCGCGTTGAATGTATGAAAGAACTCTTCTTGAGTTCGCTCTTTGCCACTGATGAATTGAATATCATCGATGAGTAACACTTCAATAGTGCGCAGGCGTTTCTTAAACTCCTCCATTTTTGCGTGACGGAGGGCAAGGATGAGCTCGTTGGTAAATGTCTCGGACGACATGTACAAGACGCGCGATCCCGGCGAGCGTTGCAAAACCGCGTTGCCGATGGCGTGCAGTAAGTGAGTCTTGCCGAGACCTACTCCGCCGTAAATGAAGAGGGGGTTGTAGCTCTGACCAGGCTTCTCGGCGACGCGCATTGCGGCGGCATGACAGAACTGATTGCTGTTACCAACAACAAAATCAGCGAATGTGTAGCGAGGATTAATGTTGTTATAGAGGTCGGCGTCGAGAGGATCGGCTTTTTGTTCTTGCTGAGAGGGGGTTGAGGATGAAGACGGCTGATTTTCATCAGAATCCTCAGTTTTCCTGACCCTTTTTACGACAAACGGTGTGTGAGGACGACGGGAATCATCAGCAGAAGACTCCTCGAGCGTGGCACTACTAGGCCGCTCAACAGGAATGACTGAGAGGGTGAGCTCGGGGCACGCAGCGTAGTGAGCGAGGCGATCTCTAAGCTGACTTGAGTAGCGAGTCGTTACGTAGTTGCAGATCAGCCGCGATGGCCCTCGCACAATGACGTGCGCGGTAGTTGATGCAGCGATGTCTAGCTCAAGAGGTTCGATGTAGGCTGCGACAATATGTTGATTGGTGTGCTTGCAGACATCTGCAATCGCGAGAGCCCAACATTGATCGATATTCGTATCGTCGGCAGAACTTGGGGAATTCGTAGCTGCTTGCGGCGTTGATTGTGGCGCAACGGAGCCAAGCGAAGCACTCTCGGCATCGCCGATCGCGTCTGTTACGCTCGAGCCAAACGATTCTGGCATCACGCTCTCGCTCATCATCCCTCAAGATTTCCTGGACGTAGTATCTTTAGAAGACACACACTCGAGTGCGCGCCGACCCAAAGCCGTCACTAGGCGAAGAGAGCGTTATAGTACGAGAGGAAAATTTTACAAGAATCTAGTTGAAGAATTTTGCGTCTCCGCGCAAGACATAAAATGATAAGAAGCGCTGTATTTTAAGTGATTTAAACAAAGGCTCCGCAGCGGACAGACGCCAATCGGACGTCAATCGATCGTCGCCACACAGGTAGCTACAGGGGAGCGCTACTCGTTAGTCGTTAAGGTTTGCCTTAATAGGCTAGATCCTATACAACTACCCCGCTTAGATTGAGGGCTATGGAAAACCATTACACCTATTTTCACTCACTTGGCTTAGCAGATCCCAACCATCAGAAATTGGCGACCGCAGTTATCATGGGAGCTGTGTTGGTTTTCTTGGGCGCGGGAAGCGCTAAAGCACTACGCCGCAAGCGCAACCGACTTGGAGCGCAAGATGGTGTAGTTCCAGATGAAAAGCTCACAACGACCGGATTCTTTGATTTCTTTATCGAGAGCTTTGTTGCTTTTCAAGATTCAATCCTTGGAAAAGAGAATCGTAAGTATCTGCCTCTTACAGCGACAGTGTTCCTATATCTCTTCTGTCTTAATCTGATCGGCTTGATACCAGGGGTGCCGGCGGCGACCACTACTGTATGGACTACCGTACCGGTGGCTCTCCTGATCTTTTGCTCATTTAACTACTACGGGATTAAGGAGCAGGGACTTGGTCATTACATCAAGCACTTTGCGGGGCCGGTGTGGTGGCTTGCTATTCTGATATTCCCGTTAGAGGTGTTTGGAACCTTCTTGCGAATCCTTACCCTAAACCTCCGTCTTTATTGGAATATATCGGCGGACCACATGGTGCTCGGAATCTTCTCCGACCTCGTTCCGTTCTTAGTGCCTGTTATCTTTTACGCGCTCGGTACGTTCGTTTGTTTTATGCAAGCGTTCGTTCCCACAGTGCTCACAATGATATACATTATGCTCGCGACTCAGCACGAAGAGGGTGAGGAGCACCACTAGTAGGGAAACCTCAGTAGGGTAGTTTTTAGTTTCAAGTAGCATCAACAACAAGGAGATGAAGATGAAAAACCTAGGAAAAATCGCAACCACTCTCGTAGCCACACTCGCTCCAGTAGCGGCCGTAGTTGCTGAGGAGGCTCACGCTGGTGGATCGTCCCTCGGACCGATCGGCGCTGGTATGGCCATCGGTATGGCTGTAATCGGCGGTGCTCTTGGACAGGGCAAGGCAGTAGGATCAATGCTCGAGTCATTCGGACGCAATCCATCAGTAGGTGGAAAGCTCCTCGTTCCGATGCTCATCGGTATGGCTCTTATCGAGTCATTAGTGATCCTCGCGTTCGTAGTAGCGCTCAAGGCTAGCTAAATAGCCCCAAAGCTCCAAACGGAGCGTTGAAGCTACTAGGGAGGGTGCGTGTGAAATACACGCACCCTCTTTTATTTTTGTGTTCTATGTAGAGGCTCTCACCATATCGAGTTAGAGCGGTGCACGCGCTTTTTTGCGCGCCCTACCTCGATGTTACGAGCGGCGGAGTGTCGAAAGGATCTTCTGGTGTGCCTTTGGGCAGGTTGATACCAGGATGTCTGGAACGATACGCTTTGCAGAATCACGAAAGTTCCCCATATCATTACCCGCAAAGTCGGTAACTACAGCACCTGCTTCGCGAGCGATAAAGGCGATGGCGCCCCCGTCGATAGCCTGACAAGGCGAATGAATACACGCTAAAGCGCCCCCTTCAAGGATATCAGTAGAGTTGTAGCGGCCAGGGTTCTTTGCGTACTCAACGATAATGTCTCGTGCATCGAAGTGCGGAGATAGTGTAGCAAGCAGCTCTGGCTGATTGAACATGAGCACAGGACCGCTTGTAGCAGACAGAGAGAGGCGCGCTCCCCGAGCGGCGCGCGAGACCTCTGTGTGATTGAGAACGTATGCCCCCTCCCCTCGCACTGCTGTGTAGCAACGGTCCAGCCTGGGCTGAAAGAGCAGCGCGCCGACTAATTCGGTGTGGTCATGAATCGCGACGATAATCTGATAGTGCTCCCGATTATCGAGATAACAGCGAGTCCCATCGATCGGATCGAGCAGCACTTCAAGTGAGGCGTTAGGGCGAAAGTATTTCACGTTGAGCGACTGCTCGTGCTCCTCAGAAAAAAAACTCAACTCGGGAAAGCGAGCGAGCATGATCACCTCAAGATAACTTTGAATGGTGAGGTCCGCATCAGAGAGCGCTTGATGAAAAGAGGTAGCGCCGTCTTTTGCGGCGTGCTGCCCCACTCTGTTCTGGATGCAGGAGCTGTACGTGCCAGCGGTAGCTACATATGGGAGAAGGTGTTGGATAATGTCAGAAGGAGTAGGCGCCATAGTACAAGTTCGCAGTGCTGTGCTCACTCTCCCATTTTTTTAGGAGCGCAGAAAGCTTCAAACATCGCGGCGCAAAGCCTCTCAAATCGCCTACCGAAGGCAGGCTCCTATTGTACAGTGATCGCTGGCGTGGTCAGTCATGATAGAATCGAATCCGCGAGAGCGGAGGTATTCCCACGTCGTGGGCTCGTCAAGGCGAGAGCTGGCAACGTTTGCGCTTATCGCTGCGCCAGAA
>OMII01000269.1 GCA_900299055.1 Pseudomonadota bacterium
AGGATTCACAGCGCAGAGAGCACGTCCAGCAACGACGCTCGCAGCTGGAGAACGAGGCAGGTGAACCACTGGGGGTATCAAAGCGATTACGCAAAGAGCTCTTTCCTGCCCAAAAGAAGCAGGGCTTTGGCTCCTCGTGGTCGAGGATATCACTCGCTCCGATGCTAGAGGCACTCGCCATGCTTCCGATGCCAAAGCGCGTAGCGGTTGTAGCAGGAGTCTCGGCGCTCATCACGGTAACGGTACTATCGGCACTCTCAGGATCGAGCACGAAAAAGCTGCCCACGAAACCATCTCATACGGCCACACAAGAACAGCCGATAGCTCCGACGAGCGAGGAAACCTCCGCTGATTCGCCTAACTCCTTCTTCCAAGCTCTGCCTGAAGGCCAGTATGTAGGGGCCCTAAAAGGACTTTTGCCAGACCAGGTTACACCTCTTCTCTTAGTTTCCACCCCCGAGACCCACGAACTGGTGCTCATTTTGGGGGTCGACGGCTGGATTCCAGCTAGCTCGGTTGTTGTGCAAGACGATGGTTCGTTTGTTGACGCTCCAACATTCCGCTCTAACGGCATAATTCTTCGTTTTAATGGGGAGCTGTCAGGTGGACAAATAACTGGTACGTTTACGGACATGGTCACCGGTGAATCCGGTGTGTGGAACGCAAAGCTCGCTTCGTAGGAAACCGTACCGTTATGTCCCGACATCTATCGTTTCTCCTCTATTTCAGGCATCGCCTGTGTGGCTTTGCAGCGTGCGCGGCCATCATGCTAGCGAGCCCCTTCTGTTTTTCTCAAGAGTCGGGTGACAGTTCGAAAATCATCCTGTCTCATCGGGCTCCGTTGCCCTCGACAATTCCTGCCGTGGGCAACCTCATGCAGATTCGTGTCGAGACTCTTAATACGGTCGATATTACCACCAAGATCAGGCTCGTCGGGGCAAAGGATGGGCGATTCATCGACATCGCGTTTCCCAAAGGAAAACTTAACAGCGCGGACCATCCAACGTATACCGTCGATGTCCCAGCCCCAATCGCCGCGATGACGTACCAATTTATTCTCCACCAACCCGACGGCTCAATCTCGACGTCTGAGAAGTTTATTCTAAAGCGCCCCTGCATTCCGCACTTTAAGGTACCCGAGCCGGACGAGACTTCTACTGCAGCGTACAACAAAGAGATTGCAACCCTGGTGGCGCGCGCAAAAGAGCTTGAACTAGAGACCGCCAGCCTAGAGACCTCTCTGAAGTTAGTGGAGGAGATGCGGGTCGCTCTTTCTACAAAGGAGCAGCAGCCATGAAGAGACGTATCAGCACTGCAGTCGCAACCACTCTCGTAGCCTTAGCGCCGCTTCTGAGCTCTAGCAACTTCGCCCGAGCCTTGGATCTTCCGGGGAACTCAATTCCTGTCAGCGTCTGGGTGGAAGCAAAACCAGAACCCGTGCGGGCAAAGGGCCTCATTTTCTCGACCACCAAATCTCAAGAGGTCAGTGACGCGACAATAAAGAAGATAGGAGACAAGCTGTATGAAGTATCATTCTCTGTCAGTCGCAGCTCTCTACAAGACGATTCTGTTGCAACAGCGGTGGCGTATGATGCCGAGGGCAAAGCATCCTACGCAAACGTAACGCCAGCACTTTTGTCAGAGACACGAGGCATTTTGAGCTCAATCAAAGAATGCCCGCCAGAAGACACGTCTTCAGTAGCGTTGCTCAGCAATCCAGGAACCCTGCAGCAGCTCGTAGATGTCCGAGCCGAGCGTGCTCAACTCGTGAGGCTCCGAATAGCTCGCATTCTGGACCGAAACTTCCTCGCAAAGCTCAAAAAATTTGAACAGGTGCTAGGCTTGTCTCGAGTCGAGGACCTTAACGCTGATTTACCCGCCCCTGAGCTCATTGACCGACTGTCTCGCATCGATCACGCCATCAAAAAATTTCAAAGTAGTAAAGGGACCGCAAAACGGTAGCACTCCAACTCGCCTGGTCATGAACAACACCCAGTTGCCAGATCCGAGGCTAGATCTCGTTAACGATACGCTTCGCACGAAGTACTGGTCCTGGGTCTACTTCTCGCCAGAGGGATCTCCATCTCGCCTGGCCGAAGTTCTCAATCAAGGTCTTCCTCATATTTCACAGGAGAGCTGGCCTGAGAGATTTGATTTCGGAGGAGTATATATCAACGGGCGTCCCGCACTCTCCGATCAGGAGCTTCACTTTCCATGCAAGATTGAGTACTACGAACCTAAATTCCCCATATCTCAAGCGCCTTCGATTTATCCAGTCATCACTGAGGAGTCGATAGTGTACCGTGATGATGACATAGTGATTGCCTACAAACCTGCTCGACTCTCTAGTATGCCCGCCAAGGAGCAGCGTCACTTCAGCTTAAAAAGCTCTCTCGAGAAATTACTCACTACCACTATTCATATGCCGTCTCGGCTTGATGTTTCTGCACAGGGCCTTGTAGTGGTGAGCATCTCCTCTCGAGCGCACGCCCCATTACAGCAGGCGTTTGAAAGTAGGCGTGTAACGAAGCGGTATATATGTGGCACCACTAAAAGCTGCCCCTGGGAGAGAAAAGTAGAGCTCGGCCAGATAGGAAGAGATCCTCGACATCCGGTACTCCGAGTATCTCCGGCAGAGCAGGGCCAGAAAGCAGAGACTATATTTACCAATCTTGGTACGAATACATCCTCTGATCATGAGATCTCTGTTTTATGTGCACAACCAATTACAGGGCGAACACATCAGATTCGCGTTCATGCTTCTTCAAACGGACTTCCGCTGTTTGGTGACAAATTCTATGGAGGCGACGATGCTCCGTATCTGCATCTCATAAGCTCCTATGTTTCATGCGTCCATCCAATAACAGGCAAGCGGCTTGAATGCATATTACCCGCGTCTTTTCTGCATTCGTGGATGGCTTCAGCGATCGAGCGGGTCCCCTCGTTAGATGAAGCCACTCCCTCACTGCCAAAGAGTCAATAGCGTCGTAGCTCGTTCCGGCGTTTAGCTGACTTCGATCATATGCCGAGGTGCTACACCAACAAGCGCGGCCAATTGTTGTTCAAAGACAAGCTGTTATCCGATATGCTGCACGCCACTTCATGAGCAGCATCGCTCACGAACAGCGTAACATTACGGAGAGCTATGACGACGAAGGTACTTATTGCGGAAGACGAGGCGTTAGTCGCCCTCGATATCACTCACGAACTAGAATCAGCTGGTTACTCGGTGGTTGGGCACGTTTCATCTGGACGTATGGCTGTCGAGAAAGCTCTCGAGGTTCGACCTGATGTTGTACTCATGGACATAACGATGCCCGGAGAAATCGATGGCATCCAAGCGGCTGAAGAGATCGGAAAGAAAGTTGGCTGCCCAGTTATTTTCGTTACCGCTCATTCAGACGAAGTCACACTACAGCGAGCAAAACTCACCCGACCGTCGGGCTATGTCATGAAGCCTTTTGAGCCAAACGAGTTGCGGGCAAATATCGAGATAGCTCTTCACAAAGTGAAGGCTCCTGCGATTGTCGAGGAGATTCTCGACACCATTCCAGAGCTCACTGAGGCGATGGAGGGGCCTCTATACGGAACCGACCAATTTAAGTACGACGGAATTAAATCACTTTCACTGTTTGAGGGAATTCCAGTCAAAGAGCTGCAGGATTTGGCGCGCGCTGCCATAATTCAAGACGTGAATGCAGGAGAGTTTGTCTCGCTTGATGGAGAACGTCCCGAGTTTGGATTTATGGTACTTTCCGGTCGCCTTGCGGTTGTGAAGTCCACTCCTCATGGCAAGGAACTTACACTAGACCTTCTTATTCCCGGGGATTGCACGGGGATCCTTAGATCACTAGAACCGACGGAGCTCGATACTGCGATTCGAGGCCAGACGGACGCTAAACTATTGGCGATACCAACCTCACAACTTAAAACAATCGCCGATCGGTTCCCGTTTGTGTACCGACAGATATCGCTTGAACTGATGCGTCGAAACCGCCGGACAAACGACTTAGCCCTCGGCCTTGCACACTCGCGTGTCGAGAGTCGAATCGTAGCTGCGCTTCTTGCTCTCGCGCCTCGCTTTGGACGACCGTCAGCGACTGACGATCAAACCAGGATATTTTTGACTCGAAAAGAGCTGGCTGACCTTACCGGCACGACACCAGAGACAGCGATTCGAGTTACTAAAAACCTAGAACGCGAGGGCCTCCTCGACTTAACAAAGCCGGGAGTGATTAAGATACTCTCACTCAAGCAACTTCGTGAGGCAGTAGAGTAAGAATTATCACGAAGTCTCTGCTACCAGGTGCCCGGCTATGCTACCGTCAGCTAGCCGTCACTGGTGATGGCGCTAGCTGTCAGGAGGACAGAGACAGGTGTGCTCGACGAAACTTTGGTGCGCCGTGATTCTTCTATTTGTGTCCCTAGGCGGCCGAGCTAGCTCAGCACGTAGCGAGGAGCGGCATTACGCCGACAGCTCTTCAATCTCCTATTCTGGCTTTATCGATAGCACCTTCGGCCACGACCTAAACGATCTCACGACACATAGGCGACCATACACTACTCAGCCACTCTACGATGATGAGGCCGCCCTAAATCTTGGGTATGTTGACGCAGTCGTCAGAGATGGCGACTACCATGGAAGACTGGCTGTTCAATATGGATCCTCGGTGGTGGCCAATTACGAAGCCGAGCACGATCGCTTTTTTCGCTACTTTCAAGAGGCGTATGCTGGGGCTGAGCTAGCGAACAACGTAACGCTCGACGTAGGCATTTTCTTCTCTCACATTGGCACTGAGGGGTGGATATCTCGTGACAATGTTAATCTTGGCCGCTCTCTCATCGCTGATTACTCTCCGTACTACCAGTCTGGCGCTCGATTACTCTACTCACTCGCCCCCGAGATAAAAACCGAACTGCACCTTGTTCGCGGATGGCAGAACATCTCTAACCACGCAGAGCCAGCGCTCGGCACCCGAATAGCGTATTCTGCGTCACCCGCCCTCATGATTCAACATTCCACATTTGTAGGAGATGTGTCCGGTGGTCGCCTATTCAATCACTTTGGATTTGTGGCCTCAGCTTCCAAAAGTCTTACGATCGTAGGAGCATATGACGTGGGTCTTCAGGAGCGTCGTGCCAATACCACTGCGATTTGGCATGGCTGGGCCATCTCAACGAAGTATCGAGTCAATACTCCCATAGCCCTGGGGTTCCGCATCGAAAGATATTCGGATCCATCTCAGGTCCTCGTTACCAGTCTCTCATTGGACTCCGTGACCACTATGGGATTCTCCTTTAATCTGGACTACTCGATCACAAATGATCTTGTATGGCGAACGGAATACCGAGCTTTCGTTGGACAGCACGACATCTTCCCTGACGGAGATAGCTTTAGGCCCTCTGACTCCCTGATTACAACGTCTTTGCAGTATAGTTTTGCTTGGACTTAAAATGGCTCAGGCAAACGACAGAGCTTGGCGATAAAAGCGGAGAACTGGCATCACTTGTGAACCGGCGTGACTCGAGCCACCTGCGCCGCTATCCATCCAAAATTATAGTGCCGCTTTACTTCAATGTCGAACTTCACCTGTTCTCCATCGATTGTGGAAACAACTGCTACACGAGGAGAGTAATAGCCCCCTGTGACCTCCAATTCGCTTATCTCCCTCGCGACACCCTCATACTCACGAGCAGATGACAGATACTGGCCGGTGTATTCTCTATCATCTACAAATATTCCCAGGTCTCCTCTTCGGTCACGGTCATCGATATATTTTTGCATCGCGTTACATATCATCAGAAATGCGTAGTTTGGAGTCGGAAATTCTCTTAAGATGTCCAAAGGTGTCGTTCGCAAATGCGCCATGACTTCATTAAACGCCGTCGTTGTAAGCATCGGCCGAGCAAAGGTTTCGCCGGTCCGAGTTTCCCAAGAAGCGATGAAGGCAACTGGTGCCTTTTTGAAACTCTGGACGCAGCCGTCTGTGAGTATAACCGGTCGAAGGTTGCCATCTAGCACTTCTACGCGAAGATAATACTCTGACGTACCTTTCCCGATTATAACAGAACGATCTTGAACTGAGGCTGAGAATCCGTGCCTGGGAATCTCATATCGCTGTGCCAAGGTTCGGAGCTCCTGAGAGATGTCATATTGAATACGATCCAACATCCCTTTGTGCTCCGGGTCTCGCGGATTAAACTCCAGGCGAACCGAAGTCCCCCGCCGATCAAAGAGCGCGCGATGATACATTTGATTTATTTCACTATATCCTCGTGGCGACTGCCGCAGGTCAGCATCGGCGGGGGGAAAAGAAATCGCAGGGCCGCTCAACTCTTTCAGGAATCTATCGAGATCTTGAGGATCGAATGGGCGGAAATTTTCTTGAAACATCTCGACGTCTCCGAGGCTATCTAGGTAGCTACCTCTCGATTTTCGTCGATGCTATTCTAGATCTTTGCGGTAAGAAAGCTTTCCACGTCTGCATCGCTCACAGTCGGCTCTCCGGGCGCTACGTTATTGAGGCGACCGTTTTTGAGCCACGTCTCAAGCTCATCAATCATCGCAAAGAGGTGATCGAATGAATCAACAATAAAAAGAAGAGGTTGATAGTGATCGATCTCAAAATGTTGATTCACTACCCACTCAAGCTGCATAGGATATCGCTGTACTTCTGAGCTCTCTACACTGTGCGATATCTCGCCGTATGAGCTCAAAAGACCACTTCCGTACACTTTTATGTCGGTTCCTGATCGCATCAGCCCAAACTCAACCGTAAACCAGAAAAATCGCGCCAAGGCTCTAACGATACTTCTGGCACGGAACTGCTGAAGCTCCTTGTCTTTAAGGTCCTGGATGACCAACGCTGCGGAGAGAGCAAACTCACCAAAACGGACGAGCGTATCAGCGAAGGCCTTATCTGTGTGCATTGGCACATGGCCGGCGACATCGTGAAACATATCTGGCTCGGGCAAGTAATCGAGCTTCGAACTGTCTCGTATGGTAATTGTCGTCGGGAAATCCCGATTTCTGAGACAATCAAAGAACGTAAACGCAGGAATATATCCACTTACCGGTTTAGCAGAAAACCCAGTGAGCGGGCTGAGGAACCTGTTAATTTCCTCGATCCGTGGGACTCGCTGAGGATCCAAATTTAACTTAGCAACGCCATCTAGAAACTTTGGCGTAGCATGGCGCCTCCACCTGTCTTGAATCCGGGCATACAGGGATGCCCATGCACGATGATTCTCCTCTGAGTACAACTCGTAGGGCTGATGGATGAATCGCTGCCCTGGAGCTTGAGCCTTCTCAATGAAGGGAGCTTTTGTTGTGGTTAGACCTTCCATACTCGCACCTCTCACGAGCACTAACAATGAACAACCACCTGCCGGATCCGTGCCCCTTTGCTGAGCGACAGGAGGTATCGAACTGTATTGGCAATATCTTCTGGTTGAATCCTCAGCTCAGATGGCACTGGGCTGCGGTTGGACATACGCGTCGCGACCCAGCCCGGGCAGATAGCTGTAACTTTAATCCCGTAACGAGCTAGCTCCTGATCCAGTGCATCACTATATCCTACGAGTGCGAACTTTGAAGCGCAGTACCCACCTACATCCGGGTAAGCCTCTACTCCACATATCGATGCGATATTGATAATATATCCGTTTTCTCTGCTCTTCATCTGCGGAAGCACCAGCTGCGTCAAACGACACGCAGCTACAAAGTTCACCTCTAGGAGTCTTCGAAGCTGCTCAGAGTCCATACCTGAAGTTCCTAGTACGTACTCGCCGGCGTTATTGACGAGCACCGATACTGGCCCAAGGTGCCCCGTGAGGTCCTCAACGGCTCCTATTGTCTCTGCCTCAGAAGCGAGGTCGCACGCCCGCGCTCTCACAGAAATCTCCGGGTGTGCACGCTGAATTTCTAGAGATGCCGCCTGGAGGTCCGCCTCTGATCGCGCCAAAAGGCCCAGCGAATATCCCTGCTCTGCCAAACTCCTAGCGATTGCGTTTCCAATACCTCGACTGGCACCGGTTACTATCGCGACCGGAAGTTTAGTTCCCATATCCGACAGTCCGCCTAAAAAATTCCATCCTCTCTGGCTCCTCTCGATACAGGCCACTCGTGTATGCGCTTATCATGGGAGCATCATGATCTTGAATATCCCTCATCACAGAGCACAAATGCGTCGCTTTCACGAGCACAGCCACTCCGCGCGGAGCTATCACCTGCTCGACAGCCTCCCCTATTTCACGAGTTAGCCGCTCTTGCACCTGCAATCGCTGGGCATACATTTGCAGAAGTTTGGGAATTTTCGAGAGCCCAATAATTTTACTTCCAGGAAGATAGGCCACCGAGCATTCTCCGAAGAAGGGCAAAAGGTGGTGCTCACACGTTGAGAAAAACTTCATGTGAGAGACTATAACGACATCATCGCTCTCCGCCGAAAACACTCCATCTCCCACGATCTGACTGACTGTCCTATCGTAGCCACTTGTAATCTCACGCCACGCTTTTGCGAAACGGCTGGGTGTTCTTACGAGCCCCTCCCGCTCCACGTCCTCTCCTATTTCATCGATGATATAACGAGCCGCTAGCTCTAATCGGTCGGTCATGGCCTACTCCGAGTAACTGTCACAGAGATTCTCCGCGTTTCCTGCAGCGTTATAGAGTCGATGTAGGCGCTAGGCACCCGCCGCGGCAATGCATCGGACAATCGGTCAAAAATAGTTTGCGCTAAAACTTCCGTCGTCGGCATACGCCCTTCCATCCAAGGAGTATCCCGATTCAGATCCCTGTGATCGACATCTCGAATTACGACCTCTTCAACAAGCGCTTTTAACTCCGAGGCATCCACAATCATTCCAGTCGAGGGATTCACAGCACCACCCGCTCTCACCTCCAGGGTGTAGTTGTGGCCATGGCCATTCTTATTGGCACACTTACCAAAAAGCTTTTCGTTCTCTGCGTCTGACAGCTCAGGTTTACAAAGCCGATGACTAGCGGAAAACTCGAATAAAACCGAGAGGGTTAGACACGCCATACTATCTCAATGTTCTCCCCGTTTGCGCGCAGGGCGCAAGGACTATTGCTAGGCCACATCTATTGCTATGCGCTAATAACTTCGCACAATTACAAATGCTTAGATGCCTTACGGCTTTGGGACGATGCTTAACAAGCAACCATCAGCTATCTGAAATAATTGCACTTTATCCGGAATTGGACCAGAGCGGTCCATTGTTCTATTATACTCGTTCAGTAACCGCTCTCCCCTGGGATAGTGGGAAACGAAACTTACGATGTCTCAACAAAAAACTGCGGCACTTATACCCGCCGCGCAAGAAACTGACTCGCACTCCGTGCTAGCTCGCTCGCCTGAGCGCGCCGCTGACGCTACGTCCAACGGCAGCCCCTTCAACTCCCCAGCAGAGAACGCTCAGACAAGAGATATCGAGCTGCGTGGGGACGCAGCCTCTCAAACACTCACCGTAATTCGGAAACTAGCGCAGGCCCTCCTCTCTCCGATCCGTCAGGCACGTGTCGCATCTGAGCTTGCCGAGCACCGCGATAACACTACACACTCCCTAAATGACCTCTCCAAACTCCTCAGTGAATGGCGACTTCCCTCGCCTCCCGCAAATCCCTTCGCTCGCGAGCTTTCACTCGACGACTCGCTCCTTCGGTATGAGCTAGCGTGGATTCATCTTGCCTGTCTACAGCACTGCCCGTCGTCGTCGATAGAGCATCTCGCTCAGACTGCGCAGCGGTTCGAAGAAATGTTGGATCATAAATTTCTGATTGTGGGATGGAGAGCAAGTCCATTTACCGGCCTCGTGCAAGCGATCGAGATCGCTCGGGCGGCCGGAACTATTAACGAAACCGACTCAGATTCAGCAATCAGAGGAGCTTTTGCAAGCTCTTGTCGCAACGATGCGTGGCGCATTCTTCGCGTCACTGTGCAACATATCGCGGCGTCGTGTGGGTTCCCTCGATAGAAATCCAGCACGACAACGGAGTGAGCGAGCCTACACCGTAGACAACCTTTGACATGACATCGCTTCGTAGTAGTGTTTCTACTCTATGGGTGCCCCACACAACCAACAAGCTGAAAAACCACTAACGTCTGAGCGGAAAATAGATGCCCTTCGAATCCTAGGCGTGATCCTGATCATGGCAACGCTCGTTTTTGCCACGCCTCTTAAGCAGTACATCAACTCGGCGATACACGCTACGTACACGAGCCTTCACATCCGAGGCGAGATATATGCCGGCCCCAAGAGCGCCTCTGAGGCGATTTTTCTCGTGGGAGACGCGGGTGCAATGACAGACACAGTAGCGCTGGCTCTTCAGAAAGCGATCAGTGGGGCATCCTCCCCGCCTATCCTTTTGTACGCAGGAGACAATATCTACCCCCTGGGTATGCCGAAACGGGAAGATTCATCCGCATGGAATCTGGCTTCATCGCTACTTCTTAAACAGATAGATCCTTTTCGCTCGTCCACACGGGATATTTTATTTGTCCCCGGAAACCACGATTGGGAAAACCACTCTGCCGACGGATGGGAAGCAATTAAGCGAGAAAACTCCTTCATTGAATCAGCGCTTGGACCCGGACATATACTACCTCCGAATGGATGCCCAGGCCCGGTCAGGAAACAGTTGTTTTCTGATCTGCAGCTGATTGCTGTAGATTCAAGTTGGTGGCTGCACGAGTATGCCAAACCAACACACCCTGATCATGGATGTCCGGTCTTCTCCCAGGATGGTCTCGTGAGCGAGCTGGACTCTATGCTTAGGGAGACTCCAGAGGGCGTGGAAACCGTCTTTCTAACACACCATCCACTGCTATCAGCTAAATCTGACCATGCCCACACAAAATGCCCATTCAGTACAGACTGCCCTGAGTACATATCGATGCGTGAAAAGCTAAGCTCCATTCTCGTGAAATTCCGCCCCTTACTCTGCGTCAGCGGCCACAATCACGCGCTGCAAATTCATCGAGAGCAATCGGGCTGTCGAACCTACGCTGTCTCAGGTGGAGGATCGAACGTCTATAAGACTACGCAACCGCAAACCGCGGAATTCGCTGAAGCGAGCCTCGGATTTATGGTATTGCATCGCGCCGCCAATGCGGCGTGGAACCTCGATGTTATCCGAGTACGCTCAGAGGACTCCTTGCTTCCACCAAGCGCAGTCCTCGCTTTCTCGACATCCGCACGATAGAAAGTAGCGCCGATTTCTCTACTCCGAAGGCTGCTGTCCCTCTTCTGCGGCTTTCTTTAACTCGAATAAATTGAGGTCATGCACACTCAACAGCCAAAACCCGATCACGATAAGCATGACAAAGGTGAGCGCATGAACGACCAATGAGTAGACTTGTGCTGCGGCCAAGGGATACGCAAAAAGACTCGTCGCCGCTATACATCCAACTTGAAAAACCCCTACAAATCCGGGCGCTGAGGGAAGCGCCACCGCAAGAGCGACGAACACACCTAAGGTTACCGCCAGGAGCGAGGAATGATTCCAGTCAAATATGAATAGCAACGCATTGAATTGCAGGTAGGTCGTGGCCCACACTCCTACTGTGAGCAGAACAACCCCTGCCAAACGTTTCGGTGTCTTGATAACTGCCGCACCACTCAATAAATCCTTCGTAAAGTTAACAACAAATCGCTCTAACCTCGGAGGTAATATTGAGGCGCAAAGCTCAACTACTTTTCGAATCGGCCCTGGCGCCAGACAGCCTCCAACCAAAAAAAGAAGTAACGCTGCCGCCATTCCTCCGAGCGAGTAAGCCGCTAGAGGTAGCCAACTTGGAAGGTCTGGAAGCATATGCGCAAGTAGAAAGAACGAAATGAGCACCGCCGACAGATCAAAGAAGCGCTCGATAATTACTGAGATGAAAGCCGACGCGAAGCTATACTCAGTCCAACGACATAACACGAGGGGGCGAATAAACTCTCCTAATCGAAACGGAAGTAGGAATGAGGCGAGATTGCCGAGAATAATCGAATCGAAGAGCTTACGGAGAGAAGGAGCAGGCCCTGTCGTCTCGGGCAACAAAAAGCGCCAACGCAACGAGCGAAAATAAAAATGCAACAGAAACAGAGCGACAAACGGAACTATGGGCCACCAGGAAATCTGAAGAAAACTTTCCTTCAGCTGCACTCCATCCACATCACGAAAAGCGATGTAAAGCATCGAGGCGCTCACTGCACAGCCGATGATAATCTGAATAAACTTCTTCATGGCTAATCTCCGCTATGCGACCTTTTTAACTGGACACGACACCGGGCAATCTCTGACGTTTCGCGCCTCACCGACCACCCAACTACCAAGCTCATCACGAATGATCGCTGCCATCGCATCTAACCAAACCTCACTTGCATTCAGGCACGGGATAACTGAGTAACGCCCCCCACCAGCCTCATGGAACTGCTCGAGACCCTCCGTCCCAAGTTCATCGATCGTCTCAAGGCAATCAGCAGTAAAGCCTGGCGCCGCAACTACGATATCTCTCACACCCTGCTCACCCAACTCCTCAAATGTCTCATCGGTGTAAGGTGTCAACCACGGGTCCCGTCCGAACCGGGACTGAAAGGTATGTATAATCGATGTTGAATCCAAGTTCACAAGAGGCGTCAAGGCTGCTGTCGTCTCGACACACTGGCAGCAGTATGGATCACCCTTGGCGACATACTTCTGGGGCACCCCGTGGTACGAAAGAATCAGCCGCTCAGGTTTCCAATCAAGACCGGCCAAATGGTCGTTGATAATCTGCGCTTGAGCCGCGATATATCGCGGATGAGCATAATACGGCTCGGCTACTCTCAGCGTTGGAACCCAGCGCTTCCGAAGCAGGTGCGGAAACACGGCATCATACGTCGACGCTGTGGTCGCAGCGGCGTATTGCGGATACATCGGGAAAAGTAAAATCTTAGAGCATCCCTTACTGATTAGTGAGTCTAGCGCTGCCTCTAAACTTGGAGAGCCATATCGCATACCGAATTCGACCTCTATATCACCGAATTCCTTTCGCAGACGATGCAGAACACCCTGTGCCTGTTTCCTGGTAATGCTCAAGAGTGGAGATCCCTCGTCAGTCCAGACACGTTTGTACAATCGCGCTGAGCGTTTGGGGCGCGTTATCAAAATGATGCAATTGAGGAGAAACCACCACAAGACACGGTTTACCTCGATCACTCGCCTGTCCGACAAAAACTGGCGCAGGTATCTCCGGAGGGCGCTGGGAGTTGGCGCGTCTGGCGTTCCGAGCTGTGCGATGAGCACGCCCACTTTATCTCTAGAACCACGACATCCAAATGAACACGTCTCTTTATCCATGCAAAGCTTCCACGCTATACTACCGTCTCGACTCTCGCTCGACGCAAACGTTTAACGGCCTCGCGAGCAATCCTGATTCGCTCCGATACGCCGACTCCCCCTCGGTATACACCAGCGAAAACTACACCCGGGAAATCATGCTCACACGCATCCATGCTCTTCACGATCTGATGGTGACCAACAACTAACTGAGGAATCGCCGCCGGCCAGCGATACATCTGCAACCATTCTGTCGCTCCAACTCCAAGCAGATCACGCAAAAGCTTGGGCAGCTCACGTCGGAGGGTTTGCTCCTCTACAATTCGCTCTCCAGCCTGAGCACCTCCCAGCATCACGGTTAGGATATGTTTATCCTTTGGCGCAACGTGGGGGAAGATGACGGAGTTAAACATAACTCCCAAAAGATCGCACGGCATTCCACCAGGAAACAGCACTCCAAAGGCATCAGATACCAGCGGCTCACGTCTCGAAACTGCGATATGAACCACGGTAAGACCAGCGAAGCGCATCCCTAACAACTGGTCGGAGAGACTTTCGCTCAGATGAAACACAAGGGGCGATGAGGCTCTGCCTGCAGTTGTCACGACACAGCCATCCACCTCCATAGTGTTTCGGCCCGAGAGATTGATTCTAAAGCGCTTGCCATCCAAGGGAACTATCCGCTCGGCAGCAAGCGGCACATACTCTACATGAGCGGAGACCTTACTCCACAACGCCTGTGTGAGTTTTTGAATCCCTCCCTGAAGCACCATAATAGAGGGCTTTCGCCCACTCGAACGAGACCGCATATATCCGACCAGAGAACGCCCCTCGTACGCGGCGTCCCACAACCCCGGAAACACGGACCGAGCACTTAGACTTGCAACATCTCCTCCATAAATTCCCTTCAAAACCGGGTCGAGTACGTGGCGTACCGCGTGTGCACCGAGTAACGGCTGAAAAAAATCCGCTACCGAGCAATCTGATGACGAAACTTTAAGGAACCTCGGGAGCACTACTTTGAGCGGCAACAACAACTTTGCCGAAAACGAAAAGAGTGGCGAAAGTATGAGCTCCGCTACACCCGCCGGAACCTTGGTGGGTCTGCCATTATACCAAACATACTGTCCGTACGGGTTGACGCTGGGATAGCGGACATCGCTGGATAGTCCGAGTTCCGCAAACAACTCCGCCATCTCGCGTCTCTCAACCAGAACATTCGGTCCAGACTCTAAGGTAAACTCGCCAAACTGAGTTGAGCGCACCATCCCACCGATTGGCCCAGGTTCGATAATACATGGCCTCTCACCGGCTTTTACCAGTTCGTATGCCGCTGTTAATCCCGCTATACCTCCGCCAATTATCGCTGCTGTCATGTGAGGTTATTCCTTGCGGAAGAGCGCGCGACTTAAAACAACAGTCTCGTTTTAATGCTCGTATCTAGATCATCGATCGAATTCTTCACGGCCTCTGAGATATCACTATCCACATCAATAATCAGGTACCCGACATCTGCGCGCGTCTCTAAATACTGCGCCCTAATATTGGCTCCCATACTAGCGATGATGGAGTTGATCGAACTAAGCACTCCGGGGACATTACGGTGAATATTAAGAATGCGGTGACTGTCCCTGACCAGTGGCAGCTCAACCTGAGGAAAGTTGACCGAGCCTGTGGTACTACCCGTCTCAATGTACTTTAACATCGTGGTAGCAACCTCGATCCCGATGTTACGCTGGGCCTCTAGGGTACTGCCGCCGATGTGCGGCGTGAGAATAACGTTATTCAGTCCAGTGAGTGGGCACTGAAAAACCTCATCATTCGACTTCGGCTCCTCGGGGAAAACATCAACTGCGGCGCCCGCTAGCTTTCCACTTCTAAGGGCTACGCTCACCGCTTCAAGGTCGACTACTCTTCCTCTACTAAGGTTAAGGAGAAATGCCCCTCTCTTCATCAACTCTATCTCCGGTGCTGCGATCAGATTACGAGTCTCAGCAGTGTCGGGCACGTGCACGGTGACGAAGTCAGAGACTTCCAGCAACTCTTTCATGGTCGATACGGGCGCCGCGTTGCCAAGAGGCAGCTTGCCAACAATATCATAAAAGTAGACGCGCATACCGAACGCTTCTGCAAGCAACCCGACTTGGGGACCGATATGCCCGTATCCTATGATTCCGATGGTCTTGTTGCGAACCTCGCAGCAGCCGTCAGCCGATTTCTCCCACACGCCTTGATGCAGGAGCTGACTTTTGTGCGCGGCTCTACGCGCAAGCATGACAATCTCAGCTATGGTGAGCTCCGCGACACTACGCGTATTACTAAAGGGCGCGTTAAAAACAGGAACGCCTCGTCCCGCCGCCTCTTCCAATGCGACCTGATCGGTACCGATACAGAAACAGCCCACTGCTAGGAGGTGCTTAGCCCGCTCAAGCACACGGGGGGTCACCTGAGTCTTGGACCGAATACCCAGCACGTGCACGGAAGAAATCACATCCATCAACTCCTGCTCACTCATCGCTGGCTTCACTAGCTCGGCTTGGTATCCCGCCTGTGCAAACCTTTCAACACACGCTTGATGGATACCCTCAAGGAGAAGGATCTTCATTTTCTCACGGGGGAATGAATACTGCTTAGTCATGCGCCTATGCTATAGCGCCCTCCGAGTAAACGGAAGTGTTGGAATTGATTAAAACACCACAACGAGGCTGTTCTTCTAGCCGGTTGGGCCGCTGAATCTGCCCGAAATCGCCCCATCAAGATGGAGTTGCCCCCTGCCATAAACACCATTTCTGTGGTACCCTGTCCGGATGATCGGAGTCCAGACCCCCGCTAAATCCCGCATCCTCAGCCACCTCAAGAAACTCGCCCCCTTTTCAGTCGTCGAGCGAGGCATCGGATTCGCTTCACAGAACCTTGTTGCGGAGTGTAGTAGCTCTGGCCACCAAATCACGGGTGTGGTCCGCGAGGACGAAAACTCAACACACTCTGTGACCTTGGCAGTATTATCATCCCATGAGATCGAGGCATCATGCTCCTGCTGCGCACCTACTGATATGCAGGAGCAGTGGTGTTCTCATGCGGTAGCGCTTCTTTGGCGGGCCTCTGAATTAGATTTCTTTGATCCTCGCGGTGGCTTTAGTGAGCGTGAGTCAACGTTTCGAGTAAACTCCAATTCCCCTGCGGAGATCGCCCAGGCTGTTCGAGAGCTCTGCAAACTTGAAAGCGCACGGCCCGCTACGGAAGTAGCTCAGACGGGGAACACCTTCACCCCAGCAGTGTCCATTCTGCTCGACCTTACAAGCGATCGTCTTGGGATCAAGGTCGCGTTTGATGATCAAGAACAGGAACCAACGATTTTTGAGGGGTTTAAGCTCATCTCGAGCCGGGCTTTGGATAACATTTTGCTTCAGGTGCTTGAGGACGAGGGCTCATGGGACGAGACAGGTCGCCTCTGGTACATCAATTCAAGTCGTGGCATCGAGTTGGTGCTCGGACTCATCGAAGAATACGACACAGTTTTATGCGTATCAAACTTGCAGCCAATTGCGGTCTCGCATGAGGCTGTTGGAGCTAAACTAGTTTTCACCTGGCAAGCTTCCGCGCTCGATCTTCGAATGCGCTGGGTTGTACCCCAAGGCGAGTCACGAGTTGAAATTGACCGAACTCAGGAAGTTTTCGGCACCGGTCCTTTCTGGACCATGGTAAAAAACCGAATTTATCGACTATCCCCTCAAGCCGCTCGCATCGCATCCATGTTTGGCAGTTCAAACTCGCTCTCTGTCCCTCGATCGCAAGTCGGCCCGGTGCTTGAAGCCCTCCATGAGCTTTCAGATGGTGGCGTAGAGTCGCTCAAAGTCACCAATCCCGACCTTCAACCTGGTGTCGAGATTACGATACCGACCCCTCTTCTGCACCTTGAGCGGCGCGATGTAACCTCGGAACACTTCACCTCTCAGAAACAGGTCGAGCTCTTTGGTGTCCTTGAGTTTGAATATCCGCAAGCACCAGCATCATCAAATGTGGTGTATCTTCGAAATAGAGCCTTCGAACATGAATGCTCGCACCTGCTGGGAGAACTGGGCTTCGCTGGCCTCTCAGAGAAAGGTCGCTACTTAATAAGCGCTGACGCCGCGCTCGATTTTGTTCATGAGAAGTACGATCGTCTGAAAAAGCCATGGAAGGTTCGGGGACTCGAGTCGATTCGAAAAGGTGTGAAGTTTGCCGAGCTGAGTGTCGCGGTATCGCTCTCAAGCGCTTCAAAGAAGGGGGAATTTGATCAAGCTCGAGCAAAGCGTACGAGCTCCATCGACTGGTTTGATTGTCACGTCTCAGTTATTCAAAACAATTCGAATCTGCCACTTTCATCAGTTTTCAAAAACTCTCGGCACGACTCCGATCGATGGACTCGCCTTGACTCAGGCGCCTACGCACGAGTCCCTGGCGGTAGCATCGCTCAGCTAAAGACTATCTTAGGGATGGTGGACCCAAACTGCCGTGTCAGCAACACAATAAAGACACAGCTCTCGCTCGCGCAGGCCATCAGCCTCAGCAGAATC
>OMII01000270.1 GCA_900299055.1 Pseudomonadota bacterium
AGGTAGGGAATGAGGCGCTCCGCCTTTTCCCCGTCACCGTATAAATAGAAAAGACGACACCACAAGAACTCGATGCTATTTAAGTCGAAGAAGCTCTTGAGTGTTAGAAATGCCGCTACTTTCGCGCTGCCGTACAGACTCGTCGGCCGTAGTGGAGTAGTAACCGATACGACTCCCTCAGAGAGATCATACTCAAAACACGTCCCCACCCCGACAAAGCGTCGCACTTTGCTTAGGTTGACCGCCTGAGCAAGGCGAATAGTTCCTTCAAGGCATCGAAGATTGTTGGGAGACGATAGGTACGTTGCTGGGTTGACGTACCACGCTATGTGCACAACAAGATCAACTCCTTTGCAGACATCCGCCAACCACTCGAGGCTTTCACTAAATAGGTCTGGGGTGGCGATGATTCGCTCAGTTCCCTCAAAATCTACTCGACTCGGGTCACGCACGACCAAGCGTAGCCGGTAGCCCAAGGCAACAAGATGTCTACAGACCTGTCGTCCGACGAAACCAGTTCCTCCCGTTACAAGTGCTACCTTCTCCATAGGGTCAAGCGTGGGTAATCCCATGATTAGTAGAGCGTTCTTCGCCCAGAAATAAGACGCTATCGCTCTTGAATTAGGATGCTTAGTTCACCTACTTGGGCGTACCATTTTAAGCTGTTGGTATTGCTTAAGATTTTAACCAGCTTGGCACTTAAATTTGGCCTATCTTAGACGAACGCCCTTCTATTTCTCTCATGATAGTCCGCCGCCTTTCCCTACTCGGCCGGCACACCAAGAAAACTGTCGTCTAACATTGGCGCACTCACATCACGGTCCGAGCGTCGCCCTATCGAGAGCGGCCACGAAATCGCGATGCGTGGATCCACCGCGTTGATTACTCGCTCGTGAACAGACGAGTACGGCGCCGTATTAACGTATAATATCTGTGAATCAGGTCTCATGACCTGAAATCCATGCGCAAACCCCTCGGGTATTAGCAAAGAGCGCGCATTATCCTCGGACAAACTCACCCCGAACCATTGTAAGAATGTTCGCGACGATCTTCGGATATCGACTGCAACATCGAAGATTTCTCCTCGAGTGCAAGACACAAGCTTCATCTCTGCATTAGGCGACAATTGGAAGTGAAGGCCACGCACAGCTCCTACTTCTTTGGTGACAGAGCAATTTATTTGAGAGATGGTTCGAGTATCAAAGACATCCCTCAAATCCATCTCACAGAACAGACGCTCGAAGTAGCCGCGATCATCTTTCGCTGGCATTCTTTCTATCAGTCGCAACCCATCCAGGGGCGTATCAAGCACAGTGAATCGACTCGCCATAGCTTTCTCGTGCATCTGCCATAAATAAGCCTATTTGGCGCAAAGAATACTCATGCATATTCATGCCCGCTCGATGAGCCTCGTGCCAGTTTATCGTCTCGGTGATGGCTCGTGATAGGTTCCAAATCATCCGCCATCCAAGCGCCTCTCTGGCCTTCGCTGAATCAAGACTCAGAAGCTCCGCTTCGTGTGGCGCAAAGGAACTGTCGACCATCCATGACGCACCTGGAACTGCCGCACACAAGCTATCCATAATCCACTGGACCGGCTTACTATCAATGGCGTCCGGACCAAGATTCCAGGCACCTGAATAATCATTTCCATGATTGTATAGATACTGAGCGAGCGTCACGTATCCCCACAGTACTTGAAGAACGTGCTGCCACGGTCGAATCGCCTTTGGTGAGCGAATGCGCACACATTCGCCTTTCTCAACTGCTCGGAAAAAATCGGGCAAGAGTCGATCTACTGACCAATCTCCACCTCCGATAACATTACCTGCTCGCGCCGTCGCAAGGTGCTTATCTTCAAGGGCCAAGAACGATCGGCGGTATGAGCTTGAGATTATCTCGCTGCACGCCTTGCTGGCAGAGTAGATATCATGCCCGCCAAGTGCATCTCCCTCACGGTACGGGCGACGCGTCTCTAGATTCTCGTAGCACTTATCCGTTGTCACATTCAATACTGCCCGCACGCTTGAAACATGGCGAGCTGCTTCAAGAACATTCACTACTCCTAGTACATTTGTCTCTAGCGTGAAGACAGGATCGCGATACGACTGTCGTACAAGAGGTTGCGCCGCAAGGTGAAAGACTATCGAGGGATTTGCTGACTTCAGGGCCGCCGAAACAGCACGACTGTCTCGTATGTCCGCGATGGTATGGCTTTCTAAATATCCATCTACTCCACACACATCAAAGAAATTTGGCTTCGTTTCGGGCGCAAGCGAAAATCCATGAACGTGGGCGCCGAGTTGTGAAAGCCAAAGCGACAGCCACGCTCCTTTGAAACCGGTGTGCCCCGTTATAAAGACAGACCTATTAAGCCAAAAATCCTGGTTTATCACCGCCAGATCCTCCAGGGGGCACTGCCTTTCTTCCACATTTCTTCAAGATTAAACTTATCCCGCATCGTATCCATAGCGTGCCAGAACCCGAAGTGCTCAAAGGCGGCAACCTCTCCGTCTTTTGCTATCTTAGGCAGTGAGGTGAACTCCCACGAGTCATCATCGCCCGAAATATAGTTCATAGCTTCGGGAGAAAGTATAAAGAAGCCCCCGTTGATCCAACCTCCATCGCCTGCCGGCTTTTCCTGGAAGCCGACTACTTCCTTAGAGGCATTTGTAATAATCGCTCCGTATCTCCCAGGAGGTTGAACCGAACACAAAGTTACTAGCTTCTTGTGCTCGGTGTGAAAGTCGATCTCCGCCTTCAGATCAATATCAGCAACGCCATCACCATAGGTAAAACAGAAAGGCTCTCGTGGGTCTAAATATCGCGCCACACGTTTGAGGCGCCCCGCGGTCTGGGTATTTTCACCGGTGTCTATTAGAGTAACTTTCCATGGCTCTGCATTCCGCTGGTGGACGTGCATGCTGTTGTCTTGCATATCAAACGTAACATCCGACGTGTGCAGAAAATAGTTTGCAAAGTACTCCTTGATGACGTACCCCTTATAGCCCAGACAGATGACGAACTCGTTGACACCCTGCGTAGAATAGATCTTCATGATGTGCCACAAAATCGGCTTACCACCGATCTGCACCATAGGCTTTGGTATCAGTGAGGTCTCTTCGGAGATACGAGTTCCGTATCCACCCGCTAAGATTACGGCCTTCATGCTACACCTCATGGGTATACGCTAGTCGTTAGGTGCCTCGCTTCAACTTTTAGTAAACGCGCTACTCACAAGCACCGCTTCTTTTGATGAGTCCCACACCCCCCACGATGCATCCTAATTTGGCCTTACTTTATTGAATATATTTATAAGGTTAGCAGGCCATAATCGAACCCTTTTATGCTAGCACCTGCACACTGATGTCACGAGATTAGGAGCAGCAAGGCATACGATTCAGATACCTCGTGTGGTTGATGTCCTCGATTGTCCCATGACTCCACTCCGAGTATTTTTGGATACAAATGTACCGCTTTAACTAGACGTTTATGTCAACACACTCCCAACTAACCATCGGCGATCAGATTGAGTTCAGAACCTCGCTTGGTTCCGCGGCCGGAATCGTTATTGGCGATTCTACTGCCTCTGAAATTGAAGTCGCTCCCCTCCTTACGAATGAGCGAGTCGAGAATGGCGTGATTGTTTCAGACTCATCTCCTTCGATACGTGCTCGAAAGTCACTAACAATCGCAAGAGAGCAAGTTACTGCGGTTCTCTCATGTGTTGACGTATCGGTAGTGGGTAAGCTCTGGAACGAGATCGCGCGATATGCAGCTATTAAGCACTATCAGGTTGTACATGAACCAAAAAAAGTAAAACGGTTCACTGCAGGAGATAGGCTTTCATATGCGGGAAGAGTTTTTGATGAGCACGAGATAAGTAACCTGGTAGATGCTTCCCTCGAATTTTGGCTAACGAGTGGTCGCTTCACAGATCAGTTCGAGGAACGGTTCGCGAAATATTTAGGCGTAAGAAAGGCACTCCTCG
>OMII01000271.1 GCA_900299055.1 Pseudomonadota bacterium
CCTCCCAGCGCCAAGCACAAGAGGCAGCAACAGTTATCACCGATATCCTCGACAATGCATTCGAAAAGGCTCTCGCTGATCAACACATATCGCACCGCGAGGCGCGTGAGATAGGTAGGGAACTGGGCATCAAGCTTGCGGCCCAGTTCCATCACTTGGCCGATCAGTCCCACCTTCGACACCTACTCGCCACGAGCGCAGAGTCAATTTATCGCTCCCCACTCACTGCTGAAAACCAAGCCTCGTGCTGGAGCAACCTGCGAAAAGGTTTCATAGGCGATACCGAATCCTTCCACCTAGGACAGGCTCGCTCAGCAGCCATCGACTCTGTCGAAGAGCAGCTTCCTCATCTACGCAGTATGTTTTATCGCTATCCGAACCCAGACAATCCTGGCGTTCAAGGTGATTTTGACAAGATTCGAGATCAGGTGCGTGAGCACTTCCCGCACCACTCTCACCAGTCTACGCACGAAGCAGCGCTTATTCTGTACGGCATGGCATACCCTCGGGGAACGCCGCTCGTCAACACGGCCGCGCGCTTCGATCAAATCGCAGAAAGTCTTTTGGCAGTGTGCGAGACGCACCTACAGTCAAATCCAACAACGAGCCTCGTTTCGCTCTTACGCCCACTTTCACGAATCGCCTCGATCTACGAGAAGGCAAGCTCACGCATAAGTAATGGCCAACGCTGCCAGACCTCCTTTAGAGAAGCGACCCATAGACCTACGAACCGCCTTGATCTACTGGGGCGCATAAACCGGGTAGAGCAACTCGTCGCGCTTATCTCGCCCGCGGTTCAGACTGCCGCCTCGGCATTAGTCTCGCGGGGCTCCTATGTAGGGCGCCTGTACCTCGACACTGTAACTGACTACCCACACTACCAAGGCACGCTTCATTGCAGCTATCCCCAGACAAGGCACGTCCTTGAGACCCACTACAGGACACTTGTCCGCGAGCCGAGACAAACTGAGCCCGCGAAGACTTTTTCGCTGGGGGCCCCAGGACTGAAAGAATTCACCGCAACAAGCTATATAAACATCGGCCTTGAATGTCTCAATCAGGAGCCCCACAACCCCTCGTTTCACTCAGACTCCAGCCGAGATGTAGCGTTACTTAGTGAGTTTATCTTTCAGAGAGTAGTAGGCCTCGAATACCAGCGTCTCGCCTCTATTCATGGGACACCGTCCTCTCGTTATGGTGTCTTGGCCGGGGGGGCTAATGCACGCGGTGAATATCCGAGCTTCGATTACGACTGGTTTCTCACATATGAGAATGAAGGAGAAACCAGCGCAGGTCACGAACAAGTAAGCATCTCAAATCAAGCGTTCTATACAAAATTAGCGCGAGCCATTAATAGCTCCTTGAACTATCTCGGGGCGAACTCTGACGGCGCCTATTTCCCCTACAATCCAATAACACTAGTGGCAGAGACTGCCGTTACACAGGATCGTTACGCTAGGATCGTCTCGAGCTGTCCTGACCCTCACATGGAACTACGACTACGGGTGACAATGGTACCGCTGGCCGGCGATCCGGAGTTCTGTCGATCGTGGCTAACATTCACCCAGGATCTCGTCCGCAAGTCGTCCGCGGAGATCATGCAGAACCAGGCCAAGATAATATTAGAAACAGCCCACACTGCCGTAGACCCGCGCCACCTAAACATAAAAACATCCCCGGGGGGACTACGCCTCGGGACTCACTTATGGATCCTTACTAGCGTCGCTTTTGACAGAAACTTCGACTCGTTTGACGACCTCATCCAGTATTTACAGGAGCAGAAGCTGGTTTCCAACGACAGGGCAATGCAACTCGTAGACTCCTATCACTACTTGCTACGCCTTCGTGTCCGGATGGATATGCAGTACGGTCGAAATGATAAGGATCTACCGAGAGGAGATGAACTAGGAGTGCTAGCAAAGACTCTTGGTATCCACTCAGGCCAGGCTGGAGTCTCGCCTGAGACCGACCTACACAACGAAATAATGAAGGCGCTCACGACAATACAAAGCATTATCGGGGGAACGCTCGATTCAGACCAACGAGCGACGTGCGATGGAATCATTCACGCCTTGCGTCACAGGGTGTTATCGCTCCGGAATATCGACATTTTCAACCTTGAACACATCCTTGATATTGAGGAGCGCTCTCGACAGATTCGGCTCGATTTTGTATCACAACGAGCTGCGCGGGCTGAAAATCTTTGGCTTGAAAGTCTAAATGCTCCCGGTCGCGAATAGGTATCGGCATCTCTGATGAGAGTGAGGTTAACGTAGACCTCTCTATGATGAGAGATGATCGAGCAAAGGTTACTCTTGGTGGATACTGGAGGTTTTGAATATGATTGTGTTCGTGTTGTTTCTTCTCCCATCACTCCTTACCATCCTAGCAGGAGTGCTGGCGTGCATGGGATATCCGTACCAGGCGGCCATTGTTGCTAAGACCGCTGCGCTGACCTGGGTTATCCTCTTTGCGCTAGCCACGTGGGGATGGATTCGAAGGCGAAATGGAGCGGCTAACGAGATCGACAGTCCGTACTAAACACGTATCGTTCTATCAGGAGAGCGGTCTCGAAAGAGCCGCTCTCGACACTTTTTAATTCGGTCATCTCTCTCACCTACCAGAGTACGGTGAGGCTGGGGCGAAGAAGTACATGAAAAGAACCTCAACGCCCCGGCCCGACAGGAAATCCTTTGGGAATCCCCTGCCTGACTAGTCGCCGCTGAGCGCCGCATCACGACACGCTGCTAACAACGACCTGGACAACAAAACGGACACCTGCAGCGAGGATGGAAAATCCTATCCCCAGCGCCAGGCAATAAACAACCCGCTCTAGTGCATAGCCGAACGGGTCTCCAAGCAACTGGAGCAGCTCCCCCCGAATCAAGGCGCCCAGCCAAACGGCCGGAGACTTGGTCTGTTTCAAGGGGCTGCCCAGCAGGTCGGGCTCAACCATAAAAAACTCCAACACGAGCTATCGACACCAAAGATTCGACGACGAACCTCTGGTGGAATAGCTCGTGTTGCATCTTCGAATCTCTCCGCCACCAGCGGATATAGTGTCCACTAGAACCTCTTGGTCGACAAGGTAGGTCACATCCAATACGGAGTGCTTATGCTAGAAACAGACACGCCTGCCGCAGAAACTAGCCTCGCCCCTAACACGCGCCAGTAGGAATCCTACCCCCAACCAGACTCATTACGCACACGTGAGCCCTAGGTATTTCGGCGCCGTAGATAATTCAGGTAATCGATCTTTGTGATGAGACCCACGAACTTTCCATCGTGAGTCACGATCGGCACTAGATTTCGCTCATAGAGCGGTAAGAGGGCCGACACATCCGCCGAAGCGTCACAGGTCTCGAGGATAGTTGTCATGACACCGCGCACGAGATGCGCAAAGTTTGCTTTGTTGGGCGTTACCGCCTGCAATACATCCCACTCATCTAATAAACCAACCAGCTCCCCCTGCTCCAAAACGGGCAGTTGTGATACCCCATGCGCCCTCATCCGTGTGTAGGCAATCAGCAGCGTGTCGTCAGGCTCGACCGAGACCATTACCTTTTGAGTAATTAGATCTCGAAGATCGCCATACACCGGCCCTGCCAACAAACCTTGATCACGCATCCAGGTGTCATCAAACATCTTTGTCAGGTAACGACTTCCACTATCACAGACGAAGGTAATTACACGTTTCGGAGCGGTCTGTTCTTTACAGTATTTGAGCGCAGCCGCCACAAGAAGCCCTGTTGAAGTCCCGGCGAGAATTCCCTCTCGCCGCAGCAGCTCACGAGCCATTTCAAAGCTCTCTCCGTCACTGATGGCGTAGCTCTTCTTCACATAGGAGAGGTCCGAAACAGGCGGGATAAAATCTTCCCCCATACCCTCCACCAACCACGACCCAGATTCCTTAAGCACTTCTCCAGTCTTTATGTAGTGATCGAGGATAGATCCTATCGGGTCTCCCAGAACCATCTCTGTTTTCGGAGAAACTCTCGCGAAGAAGCGAGCCAGCCCAGTCATCGTCCCCCCCGAGCCCACACCACAGACAACTGCGTCGATTGAGTGATTCATCTGATCCCACATCTCAGGACCCGTACTCTCTTCGTGAGCTCTCGGATTTGCCTGATTACCAAATTGATTCACGTAGAACGCACCAGGAGTTTCCTTGGTTATGCGCTCTGCAACATCTTGATAGTATGCAGGGTGCCCACGACCCACGTCGGACCGAGTAATAACAACCTCCGCTCCGAGAGCGCGCACCTGTCGAACCTTTTCTTGACTCATTTTGTCCGGAATGACGAGCAAGAGCTTATACCCCTTAAGAGCCGCCACCAGCGCTAAGCCTAGACCAGTATTACCAGCAGTGGCCTCAATTATAGTACCACCCGGTCGCAAGGCGCCCCGCGCCTCAGCATCCTCGATCATCGCAAGCGCTATTCTGTCCTTAATAGAACCTGAAGGATTCTGATTTTCAAGCTTCACGTAAAGCTCGCATCCGTTCGTATCGAACGTTGTAAGCCTTACAATTGGAGTTTTTCCGATGAGGTCCAGCACTGAACTTGTCATGCTAGTAGTCTTACATGACCCCCAAGCAGGCTGCAAAGACAATATTGCGAGAAACCTTGTCCCGCATAACTGCAATTCCCACGCCACTTACTACGACTACACTTGAGCTCTCATTTTCACCTATGTAAGGCTCTGGACCAAGCACGAGACTCGATAGCTGACGCACCTTGCGGCAGGCTCAATCCTCTCACACAAGCGAGCCGGACGTTTCCTCAACTCACTCCCGCACCGCAAAACCCACCTTGCCATCACCACTCGCCCCGTAGATTATTCACGTCGGGTATACGTCGGCTCCTTCACCAGCAGTGAGAAGATATGAGTGACAACACAGAGACTTTACTGTCTCCGAGACTTGCGAGAACGATCACCTATCTCTTCTTCGCTGTACTATTTATCGGCGTTGGCGTCCCCAAAGTCGTTAAAACTCTAGCAACCTTAAGCATCGCGTGGATTTGCTTTTCTCGCTCCTACGATTTTTCATCATGGATCAGCACACGACGAAAAGTAGCGCTTGTATACCTTCTGCAGTTAGTCGGGTGGTTAGCACTAATTCCAGTCGAATTTCTCTCCTTCGAGTATAACAATTTCGACACCGGGATCTTTGCAAAAAATATCATTCATTGGCGTCAAACAGGAGAATATTATAGCTCCATTCTCGGGATGCATGCTTTTGCCGATCACTTCACACCGAACCTCCTCCTCCTCGCGCCTCTGTTTGCCGTTTGGAACTCCTTCCTCTGGCTTCCAATTCTGAAGGTGCTTGCTTGGGCTTGGAGCGTCTATCTGCTCGCTGGATTTGCGCGGGACGTGCTCGGCAAGTCATCGCCGTATCTTTACCTCGCACCCGGCGTCTATCTTCTCAACCAATTTGTCGCCAACTCACTTTTGATGGAGTTTCAGCCAAGCAGCCTGGCGATACCCTTCATCGTTTTGGCTTTTCGTTTAGCGCATCACGAGAGAATCATTCCGCTGCTCGCTGTTCTTGTCGGGATGTTGGGGTTCAAAGAACACCTCGGCGTGGTGTGGATCTCCTTCGGACTGTTTCTTATGCTTGAGAAGCGCAGGACCTTTCTTGGACTAAGTATCCTGATGCTCGGCACCATCGAGGGATTTCTCGTATACAAGTTGCTCATGCCTGTTTTTGCGGGTGGCGCCATCCATCACGATGGGAGAATCGCCCCCTTTTCGGGGATCTCACGGAAGGCAGCTCTTCTCTTTACAGCGGTAGTGTCATTCGGCGGACTCCCTCTCCTTGCTCGCTATGGATTGCTCTACGCTCTGCCAGGGTTCGTCCTTGTGCTGATGGGGGGAGAGTCAGGTATGCAGAGCTTTGATCATCACTACCACGATGTTGGGTTTATCATGCTTGCATGCGGCTCAGTTTTAGGACTTCGCGCACTCAATGACCGCGAGCGCTTTTCGAGCGTAACGGCCCAACGAATCTCCAATGCCGTTGTGCTCATAGCGCTATCTCAGGCGATGCGATTTCCAACTTTTTACATACGACACGAGTGGCCCTCAGCAAAAATCATCGCTATTCATCGCGACCTTCCGAAAATCCACAAACTAGTCGCCGACTATGCACCCGCGGAGCTTTGGACCCTCGACCTTCTCGGTCCATACTTCCTCGAGGTGCCCAACCTCAAAAGCATAAAAGGCCCCTTCTTACCTCCGGCCGCTCCTGGGTCAGATCGACGGCTGATAGTTATCTCACCATTAGTTGATAGCTACCCCCTCTGGCGAAGAGACTATGAGAAACTTGAGAGCTACCTGCCATCACAATACACGGAAGTAACTTACTCCGCCGGAGTTACCTCAGAGCTGAGAGTTTTTGCATTAAAAGAGTACGCAGACACTCCCGTAAACCCCTCCGGGAGTCATTAATCGCGGCGTCCTACCCTAAGAATTGATACACGAGGCCGTCCTACGTCCTTAGCGACAACGCTCCGCTCCGGCTTATGTACCCCCTGGAATCGCACCCCGTTTCGGAGCCTGCCGAGATGTCTTATTTCTTGCAATGTGATAGCCTGGCAGTTATGAGCATTCCCCAGATATACCTTCGCCTGGACACGCATCGAGAGCTCGTCGAAGAGCTTCGGTCACTTGACACAGCCGAGGACCAACTCTCCTATCTGATGGAGCGTCAACCTATACACGCACCGCTCGCAGTCGATATGCGCGTCGAATCGCAAAAAGTACCGGGCTGCCTCTCGGGTCTCTGGCTGCACGGTCAGTGCGTCGATAGTGTGTGCACTTTTAGCGCGCACAGCGAATCCTCACTCGTTCAGGGAGTCGTTTCGTTTCTCTGCGACATATACGGCGGTCGACCGCCTGAAGAGATTATAGCGATAGGCGATTCCATTGCTCAGGCTGTAAACCTTGATGGACTCCTGAGTGTTACTCGTAAGCGAGCGACCTCAAGCACGCTCGCCTTTATTCTTCACACCGCTTCACAACATATATCACAACAGCAGATCGCATCCTGATACTTCGATTGTCGGTTTTTAACGCACTTCCATGGTTTTTATCGACGCTCATAACCACATCCAAGACCCCCGCGTTGCGAGGTCGCTCGAAGATATCTTTGCCACGTACGAGTCTCACGGCGTAGTGTTCTCCGCACTCAATGCCACGCATCCAGACGACTGGGCTACTGTCGCAAGCCTGGCAAAGAGGTACTCCTTCCTCGTGCCAAACTTTGGCGTACATCCGTGGTTCATCAAGGATCTTCCCTCAAACTGGAAAGACACCCTTCGATCACTCGTTACAGACATCCCCTCGGGGATTGGAGAGGTCGGCATCGATGGATGGCACAAGGAGTTCGACACGAAGAAGCAAGAGGAGATATTTCTCGCGCAACTTGCTATGGCCGCTGAGCTCAACCTTCCCATATCAATTCACGGATTGCGCCGCTGGAGTCGGCTCCTAGAGCTCTTACAGAACAACCCGCTTCCTACCTGCGGGTTTCTCTTGCACTCGTACGGGGGTCCCGAAGAGATGATCCCATCTTTCGCGAAACTTGGGGGGTATTTTTCTTGCCCGGGTTTCTTTTTGTCACCTGATAGAGAGATGAAGCTGCGCGTATTTTCGGCGGTGCCCGAAGGTCGGCTGCTACTGGAAACAGACTCACCGGATCAGAACTTACCTGAGGCACTCGACCTTTATCGATTAGCTTCAGCGGTCGATGGGAAGCGCATCAACCATCCCGGCAACATAGTGGCCATCTATGAAGGAGTCGCTCAACTCCGGGGAATATCAGTAGAGTCTCTGTCTACTATGGTCGAAGCGAACTTTAGGCGCCTCTTTTCCCCTGTCCTCAGCAAGAAGTCCCCAACATCCCAAGCAGCACTAACCTGACGTGACTTATCCGAACACTCGGAGTACCTTTTTGCCCATGAGAAAGAAGAAGACGGTAGTTCCTCACCACATCAGTGCCACAATGACCAGTCTCGCCACGGGCGGCGCCTGTGTTGGTACGATCACGCAGCCTGAAGAACTTGTTGGCAAAAAAGCATTCATTCACGGCACCGCCCCCGGTGAAACAGTGACCGCCGAAGTCACGTTCAGTAAAAAAAGTTTCGTCAATGCGAGACTGCTCACTGTAGTTCAACCCTCCGAACATAGAATAAGTCCGCAATGTGCTGTGGCCTCCGAATGTGGCGGCTGCGATCTGCAGCATATCAAGCTCCCGGCGCAGCGCGCGCTGAAGGTATCGATGGTCGAAGATCTTCTACGTATTCATGGTGGCATCACTGCTAAGGAAGGAGTCTCACTCCTGGCCGGGGATCTACCTGGTTTCGATTACAGACGCCGTATGTCATTTCACCTCAACCGGGAAGGCGCTTTTGGTCTCTACCGAAAGCTCGCTCGAAGTATCGTTGAGATTGGCTCGTGCCCAATCGCCACGCCAACCATCAATCAGTTTCTCCATGACAATATCTCCCTCGTTAAGGCGTGCGCCCCCGAGATAGAGACCGTCACCGTTGAAGACCACGACGGGGAAGTTCACCTAGCACTTGAGGTGCACCCTCGTAATGCGAGCGCGATGTCTACTCTCTCCGTGAAGCCGGAGTTCAAGCAGCTCTGTGCTCGATTCCAGAACCTTCAGGTGAACTATCGGCACAAGCCTATCTTTCGCGTAACACAGAGGGCCGAAGGAGCCCCGCCAGTTGGTCACTTCTCGCAGAACAACCGCGCAGCGAATGAGGCAATGCTCGAGTATATTATCTCAAACGTACCCACAGACGCTGTCACCGATCTGTATGCAGGCGCGGGCAACATCTCGATTCCGCTCGCTTTAGCAGGCAAGACGGTAACGGCGGTTGAACTTGACCCTCACCTTGTGGAGTTTGGGACATACCGTGCGGCACAGAGCGGGGTCAGCACGAGGTTGAAGTTCTTTTCTATGGGATGTGAGAAGTGGATAGAACAGCACTCCCCTGAGACATCGATCGTTCTCGACCCACCTCGCAGCGGTGCGCTCGAGGTGTGTCAACGACTCGACGCAACCCGGTCGCCATGGGTACTCTACGTGAGCTGCTACCCCCCGACATTTGCCCGAGACGTGCAGGTGCTCGTGGAGCGTGGTTATGAACTCATTCTCGTTAAGGTCTTGGATATGTTTCCTCAGACCTATCATAGCGAGTTGATTGGCATCCTGCGCCCTAAAGCGTCACTCCTGTAGGAGACAGACACCAAAACACCTTAGACGGGGCGTCATCAGAATGCCAATTCCGCCTCTCTCAGACACGTGCTATCACCGTAGCATGAGAAAGCTTATCGTTGCCGCTGTGTGTCTGTTGACTACATTCGTCACGCTACCCGTCTGCCAGGCGGAACCCTTGCCGATAACCCACCAAGTTGGAGACCTCGTTCCAACGAGCCCCAAAGAGGCATGGGGAGATCTCGGCGCGATCCAAAGTGGTGAAGGCTCCCCCTGGTGGTCAGATGTTCTGTTGTATATCCCCAACCGCATTCTCGATTTGATCGACGTGTTTCGCGTCGACGTTGGAGTCGGCGCGTCCGTTGGCGCGGTCGTTCGCGTCACGGAGTATGCCCAAGTCGGCTACCGTCAGATGGCTCCTGTATCCCTGCGCGTCGGCGATTTCGGCCGTCAATTCCCAGTTCTTGTCGAGACCTCTAACGAGATCGGTGTCAGCCCCGCCTTTAAGCAGTCTGCGGACCGCGAAGTGTGCAAGGCTGAGGTCGGCCTCGGTGGAGACCTGCTCATCGTCGGAGCTTATGGAGGTATCTGTTTAGATGAGCTCGCTGATTTTGTGGGCGGACTCTTCCTGATTGATTTTAAAGACGACGATATGTAAACACCTCTTATGAGGATTCTGCGTCAGATAGAGCTTTTATTTAGCCGCCCAGCGCCAAAGCCACGAAGGCATCGTCGTGTCGTTCGCCGCGACGATTTTCTTTATGGGCTCTGGCTCAATCTTCGTCAGGAGTTTTTTCCTGAATACGTGGAACTTGACTCATATGTCGTGACCTGGGCGAGTCGACCTCAAAAACGAGTGCTCGCCTCGTGCAACATAAGAGCCCGCCGAGTAAACGTCGCCCGAGAACTTTTTGAGCCTGCCGCAAGTCGGTGGATCGCCCCAGTCCTCTACCATGAGATGTGCCATGCGGCGATCGGAATGGCTGTGCAGACATCGGCATCCGGGAAGCGACTGTGGCATGGAGCCGAGTTTCGACGCCTCGAGGCGCGCCATCCTGACATTCCCGCCATGAACGCCTGGATTCAGAGCGGCGGATGGGCGATGGCTGTACGTAGCTACCGCGCTCGGCGAGCGTGGCAGACTCGCGTCACTACGCAACAAAACGCTTCACTGTAAGTATTGGCATGATCTCTCGACGGGCATTTCTCTCATCTGCGGCCATCGGCGGAGCGGTTGCGGCGGCTGGATTCAGTGGCAAGTCGCTTGCTGTATCCTCCGACACAGGTGATTTCATCGTAGAGCATCGCCCGATTTCCATTCCAAACCTGCCCGCAGCATTTAATGGGTATAAGACCGGATTTATCACTGACATTCACTTAAGCGTCTGGGTTCCGGAGCAATGGATAGTTCGCGCCATCGATGCAGTAACGGCAAACGATGTCGACATTCTTATCCTTGGCGGCGATTATATCCTGGTAAATGAGTCCTCTCTCTGGCAGGACCTGGGCATCGTCCGCGATAAGCGCTTTGCCTCACTCAGCAAGCGAGACGCGATCCCCCAGATCTACTCAGCTGTCACTGAATGCTTTCGAGGACGCGTTTTTCGAGACGGAATATTTGGCGTTGTTGGTAACCACGATCGCTGGAACTCGTTTCCGATATTCCAATCTATCTTCCGACAAAGTGCTGACCTTCGGATCTTAATAAACGAAGAGGTGCTGATCTCTCGAGGCGAGAGCTCCCTCCGTCTCTTTGGAGTCGATGATTATCTGACCGGCCTGCCTTTGACGCCACCACCTCTACCTCCCGACGAGCCAGATGCCGTGCGGATCATCGTCAGCCACAATCCGGACTACATCGCCACCCTCGTCACGGAGCCTCAGCACAAGTTCTCATTCGCAATGTGTGGCCATACCCACGGGGGTCAGGTCGTTCTTCCCGTCCTGGGACCGATCGCAGCCCAGGTCGTGGACGAGCGCTTCATCGTGGGCCAGCGGGAGTTGGATCACTCTACCGTGTACACATCGAGGGGGCTTGGAGTGGTCGGGCTGCCATTCCGGTACAATTGCCCTGCCGAGGTAACAATATTCACCCTCACGCCCCTCTAACGTAGATCGCTGCAACCCGTTGAAACCACTCTACTTCTCAAACAATACCTCAGAACGCACCCCTCTACTCGTCACGAGAAACATGGATTATAATAGCGTCTATTTACTTCTTACCCCTTCTTTTGCTAGAAACTTCGCAGATTTGGGGCGCCCCAGTGCCGTGAACGCCCAACAACGTGTGCGAGTTTTTAGACGGCTTGCGCCTGTGAGAGTTTAGCGAGTTGTAAAGCGAAGTTTGAGGAAAAACAGTGAGTAACGTAGTTGCCGATATGAGCACAGATAGCGATTCTGAGAAGCCAGTAACCAAGTCCCGTTCGGAAGGATCCGAAGGTGGCGCAGATGCGCCTCGTGGTCGGTACGGTGCGTCAGCTGGCGATTCCGGTGATCGTGCTCGCGCTGGAGCGATGGAGGTGGTTGTATCGCATAACATCGAGAAGGCGATGAAGATCCTCAAGCGGAAACTCATCAAAGAAGGTCTCTTCAAAGAGCTTAAATCACGTCGCTATTTCGAAAAGCCTTCTGAGCGTCGCAAGCGCAAGGTAAAGGAGGCTCGCAAGAAGCAGCGTAAAGACGAGGCTCGTCTACGCAAAGGGCCGGGGTTGATGTAGACCCTAGAGCTTCTCGACGATGCTAGAAGGGTCCCGAGTGGACCCTTTTTTATTGCCGATCGCTTGAGCCGTTAGCCAAGCTACCGAGTGGCGCCACCCAAAAAAAACGGTTACTTTTACCCCGTGCGCATCCTCTCACGCTACATACTCAAAGAGATATCGATCTTTTTTAGCATCAGCCTACTGACCTTCACAGGCCTGCTTCTTACCTTGCGCATGCTCAAGCTTACGTCGCTCATCGTAAACCGAGGCGTAGAACTGGGGCAGATCGCAACGGTATTCATAGCAATCATCCCTACGTTCCTTGAAATTGCACTGCCGATGTCTACCCTTCTTGGTGTAATGCTGGCCTTCGCTCGTATGTGCGGCGACTCGGAGGTTGTTGTAATTAAAGCGAGCGGGGTCGGCCTTGCTTCATTTCTCAAGCCAGTAGCTGCATTTGCTGTAACAATTGGTCTGATGAGCCTGTTAGTCTCGTGCGTCTTCCGCCCGTGGGGATTTGACACCCTCTCTCGAGCTCTGTTCGAAATCGCCCGATCAAAGAGCACTTCTGGACTTACCGAGGGCGTCTTTAACAAGTTGGGCGACATCACACTCTATGCCGAACGTGTCGACTACCGCTCCGGAGATCTAACTCGCGTTATCGTAGATGACAAACGAGACTCAGAGCAACGAAAGGTTGTTATAGCGAGGCGCGGTAAGATTGTCGCGGATGAGGCCTCGCAAACGATTTCGCTTTTACTTGGCGAAGGGGTCGCGCACGAATCTGTTGAAGGAAAGTACACCCGTACAGCTTTCACCTCGAATAGCTTATCAGTGAACCCTGCAGAGCTCCGAAACGACACCAAAAAAGGACTCTCGGCCCGCGACCTATCCACTGCTCGCCTAAAAGCGGTGATCAAAGAATATAAGAGCCTCCTCCGTTCATCCGATGCCCCTGAAATTGAGGTCTTCGGCGAAAAACTCAAGAGAGCGGAGCTTCAGAAGAAGTTCCGACGAGCCAAAGTCGAATACGGACAGCGTCTCTCCTTGCCGTGCGCATCTGTTATTATGGCTTTTATTGGTTTTGCTATTGGAATTATGTCCCCACGCACTCAGCGCACCTGGGGCGCCGGGTTTGCGGCCACCCTCGGACTCGTTGTGTTCATGGTATACTACGCCGTTTTTTCAGTCGGCCTCGCACTGGCCGATGGTGGTCGGATGCACATAGGGGTTGCTCTCTGGCTTCCAAACATTCTCGCCTCTTCTGTGGCCGCTATTCTCGTTCGAAAGATTACAACAGAGCGGTGGCAGTCCGTCTCGGAGGGAATTTTCAATGCGATTGGAGCTATCGGCGATGCGATCAAACGAAGGATCTCTCGCCCATGAAGATTCTTCACCGTTATATTTTTGGGCTTCTCTGGCGTAACTTTATCATCGGACTCTCGATGTTCGTGTTTCTCTTTCTTATGGTCGACATCTTCGATCGACTCGACAACGTTATGGGTCACGGTGCCTCTGCGTGGCTGATCATTCTGTACTTCGCGTGCAAGGTGCCACTTATGGTAACTCTCATGTTACCGGTCGCACTGATATTCGCCACGCTCTTCACGTTCGGACTATTATCCAAGAGCTCGGAGCTGACTGCGATGCGAGCTAGTGGCCTTACGGTGATGTGGCTAGCCCGCCCTTTAATCGTGTTCGGCTTTTCCCTATCAATTCTATCGCTTCTGTTAAATGAGCTTGCCGTTCCCTACACCGAGCGAAGACAGAAGGAGTTGTACAACATCGAAATACAGCAGAAGGATAAACAGGGCGGCTACAGTCAGTCTGATTTCTGGTGGCGGGACGGAAACACCTTCTACGCAATTGATCTCTTTAACTCGAAAACAAAGTCGATGCAGGATCTCTCTGCATTTGAACTTAACGAGGAGTGGGCTGTTATCCGCCGCACTGACGCCGAATCAGTCCGCTGGCTGGCGCCTGGACTGGGTTGGAATATGAGGAGCATCTCGCGCTATCACTTTGATGGAGATAGCGTAAAGACTGAGCGACTCACAGACCTCCCGCTTCCTATAAAAGAGACCCCTCGCGACTTCTACGAGTTCAATGATGATCCCTCGACCATGAGTTTCATCGACCTGAAAGAGTTTATCGAGCGACAGCGCGACAACGGTATATCTACGACTCAGTATCTGCCGGACCTATACGGAAAACTGTCGATGCCTTTTGTTATCTTCATCACGGCCCTTCTCGTCCTGCCTTTCACGCTTCTGCCAGCTCGCTCAGGGAGTATGGCCCTCAGTTCCATTCTCGCAATCTTTGTCGCTTTCACGTATTACGCCGTTGATTCTTTTAGCATCTCGATGGGCCGCGCCGAGCTTTTGCCGGCACTTCTTGCAGCGTGGACGGCCAATATCGTGATGGGGCTCGTTGCATTCATCCTAAACGCCGGCACAGAAGCTCCGCGATAAACCCGGCTCGTATCCCTGATGTTATGTGGGATACAGACCAGTTATGGCCTTGTGCGCAAAGCTCCGAAGCTCTTCGGGTTGCGCGCTATCCTCCGCTATACCTCGAACCCGCGCTACTACTAAGTCAGAACTCTCTCGGGTACAAACCACCCTCGATATAACTGACTTTCGCATCCGAATGTCCTCTGCGGAACTCTCCATCACCCCAAGTAGAGCCTCCAGAACCTCGTATCGTGCCACCCCCGAAAGTTTCTCCACTCTCGCCCCGGCACGGAGAATAAAGAGCTCTCGTGAGAGATCATCAGGCTTCAATGAGAGACCCCGAAGCCGCTGATACAAGAGATCCACCCGGGAATTAAACGTTGCGATGACATCGCTACACATCTGGCGGTACGCAATATGGAGCTCGTTGAATAAGTCATGGATATCGCCTGAATCCGGAGAGTACCCCGAGACCTCCTCAACCCACCGCCCAAGCACCTCAAGATTAGAATCAATCCGGGGAAACTCTGGAGGCTCTAAGTCAGGCACATCTACAGGCGAAGCAAACGTCGACGGATCCACAATAGAGGCCTGCACAACACGAATGAGCCCCTCATCACACTCACCTAAACACATCCCCACAAGTGCGGAATCTGCGCGGATGCTCGGATTCTCACTATCATAGTGGCGTCGAACAAGGGGCAGAAGTATCTCAGCACCCTCATCACCAAACTGCTCAGCCAGGTACAAGAGATTCGAAACTACGTACTCACTGAAGATCCTTGGATCACTGAGGGCGAAAACCATGCTCAGACACAAAGTGCCCCGCTGCTCCGACGTGAGGTGATTGAACCGGGCACTCAGCACAGCGGTCGCCATCTGCCGCGCTTCGCTGCTATGGTCTAGATGCAGAACTACCAAAGCTCTCTCGAACTGATCGGGTGCTAATTCACGCTTAGTTGTCCGATTTTTCAGGTCTGCTCTTTTCGCATAGACCGAGAATGAGAGATCTTCGAAATATCTCTCTAGCGAGCCAAGTCGATCGCATGAGTAACCTCGTAAAAGCACGCCTAATTCCTTTCGTACCACCTCGTTCGGCTCGCGTTTCCACGTCGAAAAGAGGATAGGAAGCAGGTCGACTTGCGGTAGTGCCGGTTGCAACTCTGAGAGCCACTTCGCCACAAGCCCGCGAATGTCTGCCGCATGGTGATTCAGCAAGTAGGCATATGCGGTCGCCTTCGATGTTGCGACGGTCTCCTCTTCATGGAACGCTCCCAACAGCGACAGGGTGGCGGGCGCCTCGTTCACGTCCAATAGGAGTGCGCGAATTGCATTCCTCCGCTCCGTAGCGCGCACGCGAGACTCGCTAGGCGAGACCGGTGCCTCTACGGACCGTCGGTGATCACTAGGTTCACGGGGATCTGATGTTTTCGCCATGCATACTCCGGGGAAGGGTCGCGTGAGCTCGCTTTCGCGCTTGCACAACCCACTGCAGGCGTCCTGGTATATCGCAAAGCACCCTCACGAGACATGGACTTGTTTCCCCTTCGAAGAGATCCGAACAGGTTCGAACTGGGCATTCTTGCTTTGCGGGTACAGGTAGTAACCGTGGGCCTAGCGCGACGGGCGCCTAGCGAAAACTGACCGGTCGCATCAGCCGCAAACAGGTTGGCCCTGGACACTAGTGGCTAGTGCCTCGCGCGAGATATGGCTAACACCGCAGTACTAACTGCTTCCGTGTAGGCACGGCAGGCCTGATGCGCATCGGGGTGATATCTCAATACGAGCCCTTCAGAGCCTACCGCTCCTGGGCTTAACTGATCCTTCAAACGACCGAGGGCTCTCAACGCGTCGCGGGCATTGAAGTTCGGACAGCCGATCTCGGTAACACTGCCGTGTTTGCGTGTGGGTACAGAAAGTCCGACCTCGCCTGCTCCAATTTGCAACGCTCCGTTCTCAGAGACGGCAAGGATGCCGGGACAGGGAACTTCAATCGAGGCACCCGTGCTACTTCTCACATCAGGCGAATTACCCCTCCACACATTCAACCAATGCCCGACTTGCCCGAGCAGCTCGCTTCCGTGGCGCCGAAAGTTCTCCCTATCGGGCTCGGCACAACCGGCACACCAGGCATTCACAATGGCATCAACGGATGACTGGAGCGTCAGAACCGACTCGATCAGCGTTCGGTTTCCCACCTCGTCACGCAGCAAACATTCAAATGAAGCAACCTGGTCAGAGACGTTTTGCGGAACCGCTATACCCCTTCGCCCCTCGTCAGCGTCAGACTTCGCAGCCACCTCTGCACCTTTGGATGTACCGACTACCACGACCCCGCTTCCAACCCAATGAGCCTGAACCATCATTCCCCACTTCTGTACTACTCTTTACGACACTACCTCTACACAGACGCTTCGAGACAGCATCACTCTATTACGCGTCGGTACATAGCCTCCACGACATCATCTAAGGGCATAACGGAATTGTCTACTATAACAGCGCCTGGAGCGGGTTTTGCCGGCGCAACCGTGCGATCGGCATCGCGAGCATCTCGCGCGGCCAAGTCTCGCGATATCTCCTCCAGCGTCGATGCCTGCGGAGTACCTTTCAGCTGGTCGTACCGCCTCTGCGCCCTAACATCAAGGCGCGCGTTTATGAAAAACTTCACCCTTGCCTCAGGAAAGATAATCGTTCCCATATCCCTTCCTTCAGCCACTACACCAGCCGGCGCAAAGGCGGCGCGCTGTAGCGCAGTAAATGTGTCTCGCACCGATTGATATCGAGCCACGAGCGAAGCCGCCAACGAGACTTCCGAACTAAGCAGTTCGTTACCACAGACCACCCCGTCAATAACAACAACGGTTCTTGAGTCGGCGTCCTTGTCGAGTACGACCGAATGCCTCGACAGCTCCTCCATGACTCCTTCCGGATCGTTTGCATTAACTCCGGCGCGTGCCACGATCCAGCCCGCCGCCCGATACAGCAGACCGGAGTTTAAGTGGCCGTATCCCAGCCGCTTGGCGAGTAATCGAGCCAGAGCACTCTTTCCAGATGCTCCAACCCCGTCTACCGTTATTACGTCCCTTCCAGCCACCAAGTCACTCACTGATGAAATTCTAGTTTGCCGCACGCAAGACCCACCCTTGCGCTTATTATACAACCCCATGATACTAAATGATAAATCATCGCCGGCACAAATCCCTTTCAGCCCATGCGGCATCTAAAGAGTAAGATACCGTAGAGAAGAAAGGTCACAGGATATTAAGGTATTACGGGGATAGCCGACCCGTTAGGTAGGGTTATTTTAGCCGTTGTAGGATATGCGGAGACGACCCCAGCTCGAAGAACAGCAAGCGATACGCTTCCACAAGTCACTTCAAGCCGCTCAAAGCGACCTTGGGATCGTACTTTCCGGCGGTGGAGTACGGGCTGCCTACCAGGCGGGCGCATTAAAGGCCCTAGCGCAGGTACTCGAGAAGGACCTTAGCCTCACGTCAGTGGTACTTGGAAGTAGCATTGGGGCGATTAACGGCCTCGTCCTCTCAGCCTGCTTGAAGAACGGTATTACGCACGCCGTTATGACGCTCGAAGAAATGTGGAGAGAGCGAAGCTTCAACAACACATTCTCTGGATCTCGAGCCCGCGCTTTTGTGAGGGCGCTTCGCATCGCTACTAAACAGTACATCAACCCTGGCCCACATAGCTCAAACCTCGCCGTATTCGACCCTGAACCACTGCGTAATCGGATTGATAAAGAGCTAGAGAAAAATGGAGGTTTAGCGCCGCAAAATAGGGCAGCTTCCCTTAAAGCAGTTGGTGTGATGACCACCCTCGAGGGCGCCACGCGAAAACCCCTTCTGTTTTTAAGCTCCCACCACACAATGACCACTGAAGAGATGGTCGGCGCAAGCTTTGAGTGCTGCTATGTCCCCGAACTCCACGCAAAGCATGGGTTCGCCTCCGCGGCGCTTCCCTCACTTCTGCCTCCCGTTGAGATCGATACTGGCGCAGGCACCGTAAGACTAGTAGACGGCGGAATATCACAGAACATTCCCGTCGATCCTGCCGTAAGGCTAGGAGCACACCGGATTATTGTCATCGACATATCAGGACGCTCGTGGTGGTTTGACCGCTACGGAGAGCCCCATGACACTCGGCCAACCTGGGAAGTACCGGCCGGGGATGACACTTTTTGTATGCGCCCACCAGAAACACTCACGATCAAACCGTCCGCGGCTCTGGGGCCCCTCCTCAAACAGGCGGTAGGCAACAATCGCAAACGCTTTATGGATTCATGCGGCGCATTATGGCCCTTCTTCGCAATCGTTAAGAATAAACTGGGCGAAGACCTTGCATATGAGGTGCTATCCTATGTGGCGCTCGATTCGGAGTATCTCAACGCGCTCCTCGAGGTTGGCTATCACGACACAGTTGCAATCCTCAGACAACGGGCTCACAAGCCCTTTCGTGAGAATGAAAGCGAGATAACAGCAGCTCTCGCTATTCAGCCGGTCCGGGCGTAGCGCACTCGGCACGCAGCAACATCTGAGAGTGAATCAAGAACACCACTAAAGCGGTGCACCAAACGAGAACATCGTCTGCACCCCTCGCTCTCCATCTTGACGATCTATTGGATAGCCAAACTCAACGCGAATCGGTCCCAATGGCGAGTTCCATCGTATACCATAGCCCCAAGCCTGCCGTAGAAGGCCGATGTCGATGGATTGATTGTCATCGTAGGCTTGTCCTACATCGTAGAAAACAACGCCCTTGAATCCAGCTGAATTAATGAGCGGGAATATAAGCTCTACGTTATTAACGAGCTGCTTACTACCTCCGTAATAATTACCTTCAGCATCTTGTGGCCCAAGCGTCCTGTTCCGGTAACCACGCACAGAATTTATACCTCCTGGAAAGAACCTTCTATACAGTGGAAACGGATCATCGTTGAGACTCTCTCCGTACCCAAATGAGGTACGATCGGCAAACGTAAACTCTCCTATCGAGGTGTTCCAAAGTGGGTAGTACCAGGAATTTTTTGCCTCGACGAGGTAGAAATCCTGATCACCACCAAGACCCGCAAACTCCACTGTTACCACCTGTTTGGAGCCGCTTGTCGGATTCATCGGGTTGTTTATCGTGTTCCGCGTGAGGCCGGGAGTTAGCGATGAAGCAACCGACTTGCCCGCGGAGTCTTTCACAAATTGCGACGCGCTGTCGTGAACATCGCGAATGTTTATGTGCTCTAACTCATACTTCAATGAAGTGTTAATGTCCTGTCCTAACTCACCAATAACCTTCTCGAGCGGATAGCCAAGCGTAAAGGATCCTCCTGCGAGCTCTCGATTAAAGTCATTGTACTGTCGAGTCGTACGGAACAGGTCTAATCCTCCGGATACCCATGAATCATTTATTCGTGAATCATCAAAAGATAGGATCTGGTTTGTTACCTGAGATCCGAAATCTAAGTTCAGGTTAGCGCGCCGGCCCGTTCCAAAAAGGTTATTCTCTGATACCTTCGTATTAAACAAAGCTCCGTTTGCGGTCGAATAACCAGCTCCCGCACTAAAGCTTCCTGTCGTCGCCTCTTTTACGTTCACATCCAAATCAACCACAGCTGGATCATTTGTGGTCTTATTGGTGATACTGACCTCATCGAAATACCCCAAGCGCTGTAGGAGCGTCTGACTACGTTTAACCTTAGTACCCGAGTACGTCTGCTGCTCCTCAATCGTCAACCAACGTCGGATGACATGATCGTACGTCTTCTCATTACCCGATATCGTGATGTTGTTAACTCGAACCTTCTGCCCGCGCGTCGATGAGAAATCAACATCCACGGTGCCATCACCCTTATTGAGGCTGGTGTTGGGCACAACGTTAGCGAACGCATACCCCTCATCTGAGAACTTGTCTGTTATGGTGAAGATGTCCTCTCTCACCTCGGTTGCATTGAAGGTCTCCCCCGCTTCCGTCTTAATCTTCTCCAGAGTCTTGTCCTTCGACGAGTCTACCAAATCACCAGAAGCCGAAATTTTTCCCACTTTATACTCGGCACCTTCCGTAAGATCGAAATTAACGTAAAGACCATCCTCACGCTTCTCCACCGAGGCCTCTCCGACCGTGCCCTCCAACCGACCATGATCAAGGAGGTATTGGCGAAGGATCTGCTTATCTGCGTCCATCATCTCCTGATTTACGCGCCCCGTGCCGAACAGCCATGAGTTCCACCATTTATAGGTCTTGATCTGCATTCCAGAGCGCATATCGTCAACATCAAGGTCTTTAACACCTCCCAAATTGACCTCTCGTACTCGATACCGCTTACCCTCCGTTACCGTGAACGTTAGGTCGACCTCATTGTCGCCGACCGGCACAGTCGAATACTCCAGCGCTGCGTCGTAAAACCCCTGACCCTGGTAGTAGCTTACTGCCTTACGGATCAATGCGTGCAACTTACTTTTATCAACGAAGCGCTTGCCCTCAATCTTCAGCACCTCAGAGAGGTCGCTCTCGCTCACTGCGTCATTGCCTTTGATGAACAGCTTCCTGACAACAGGCTTCTCCGCCACAGTGTAGCGTAGTACCGTTCCTCCCCCCGACTGACCGACTGCAGAAACAGTCACCTGGTCGAAGAATCCTGAATTATAGAGTGTCTTGATGTCCTCATTAATAGTCTCAGATTTTACACGACCCGAAACGCCACTCACCTGAGCCTTTATTGCGTTAGCGTCCACCCGGCGATTGCCCACCACTTCGACACCAGATACGAGGATCCCACCATCCTCAGCCCAGGCCTCGCGCGCTCCAGACAAGCTCAACAGGAGCGTAGCCAACACCCCCACAACCCGCAGACCAAAGTTCATGTGCGACATATTCACCGTAGTACCGTTGACAACTAATCACGCGTAGCGAGGTTCTTTCACTGAGATGGGCGATAAAGCTCCACCCGGCCTCATCTCTACTACCACATCCATACTCTGTGCCAACTCATTATTATGAGTGACGATTATAAGAGTGTTTTGCAGCTCTCGGTTCATCTCAAGTAATAATGCCTGAACGTCGGTAGCCGTCTGTACGTCGAGGTTTCCCGTTGGCTCATCAGCAAGAACAACCCGGGGCCTAGCGATCAGCGCGCGCGCAATTGCAACCCGCTGCTGCTCTCCACCGGAAAGCTGCGATGGAAGGTGTCCATAACGATGCTTAAGCCCCATTCTCTCTAGAAGAGACGCCGCCATATCCCGGGATTCAGAATCGCCAACGCCTGCGATTGTGAGCGGCATCGAGACGTTTTCGAGAGCAGAAAACTCGGGCAAAAGATGGTGAAACTGAAATATGAAGCCTACATTACGAGCTCTGAATGCCGCCCGTTCGTCGGACCCTAGCGCGCTGACCTTAACATCGTCGTAAAAGATATCACCGGAAGTAGGCGTATCGAGCGCTCCGAGGAGGTGCATGAGGGTCGATTTACCGATACCACTGCGGCCAATGATTGCCACCGACCCCTCTGGTGGAAAGGAAAACGATACATCCTGGATGACAGTAAGCTCCCTGTCCGCATCATGGTAGCTCTTGGTCAGATTCTTGACGTGCACCTGCATCTACGCACCCCTTATACGACTACCCGTTGGGTCTCGTTCTTAATCATACCGAAGCACCTCGCTGGGCTCGAGCTGGGCAGCCCGTCGTGCGGGATAGACCGTAGCAAAGAAACAAATAAAAAAGGCTGCTACGCCAACCATCACGAAATTGAGCGGATCAATTTGAATTGGGAGCGTCGACATCTGAAAGATACGTTCATCAATCGGAAAGCCCCAGCGCTTAAGCCCAACACACCCCGCAAATCCGAGCACAAGCCCGATAATCGTCCCCAATCCTCCAATTACAGCTCCCTGGATACGGAAGATTCGGGCCACGCTTCCTGTCGAAGCACCGAGTGTCTTCATAATAGCGATGTCTTTGCGCTTTTCGAGCACTATCATGATGAGCGTCGTTACTATAGAGAAGCTCGCCATCACAATGATCAACAGGAGCACAATGAAGTAGACCCTCTTTTCAAGTTGTATCGCATCCCACAGCGGTTTGTTTGTTAGTGTCCAATCACGAACCGCGAATCCCGCTTCTCCTCCACCGAGCTTGGCAAGTATCAGTTGCGCCAGCCGAGGAGCGTCGTTCACGTCAGCGACTCGAACCTCAAGCCCAGAAACCGAATCGCCGAGATTGAAAAATTTTTGTGCTTCTGCGAGCGCCACGTACGCCACGCCATTCTCATACTCTACGAGCCCCGACTTATATGTGCCAACCACCACAAAACGTCTAAAGCTTGGTACGAGTCCAAACGGAGTCGACGTAACCTGCGGCGAGAGAATCGAAACAGGCGTTCCGCTAAATACCCCGAGAGCACTCGCTAATGAACGCCCTATCAAGATGCCCGGAATTGTGGCTTCACTCTCCTCTCCCGTTGCATCAATCACAGTAACTGACGGTGGACGAAATAACGGATCTAAGGAGGCCGAGTTGGGTAGGTAGCTCTTAACCTGTTCAGCGGAGGCGCTGTCCTCGAGAATTCCGCGAACCAACAAGCCTGACGAGCGACTCTCAGAGCGAATCAACACCTGGTTATAGGTGAACGGCGAAACCGACACTACACCTGAAACCGACTTCGCTGCCTCGACTACACCCTGCCAGCCCTCTATCCTCCCGCCAGAGCCGTTACTAATAACGATATGAGAGTCTGTCCCAACGATTTTCTCCCGCAACTCATGCTCAAAGCCGGTCATCACCGACATAACGATGTTGAGCACCATCACCCCGATGGCGACACCAATTACTGATATAACGGTGATAATTGAAATGAACGCCTCGGAGCGCTTACTCCATAGGTAACGAAGCGCAATTTTTTTTGAAAAAGCCCATGAGGTCATTCCATGGAACGATAGCCAGGTCTCCTAAATACGTCAATCAATTCAAGAAAGAATTACGCCCTGCCGCAGCTGCGAAGACGTCAGCGATCGTTGGCTCCACACCACGCCTTGCGCTCTCTTAAACCCGGCCCCCGCCTTGAGTGTCTACCATTCACCAGGCTCCTTAGGCCGACTCCAGCCCCTTTCCAGGCTAGCACGCAGGCCCGGAATATGGTCTTCTCTGAAGGCGGCGTTTGAAACTCGTCGCAAAAGCCCGTAATGAGAACTGCCGACGAACTCCCGATGTACCATCGCCTCTTTCAGATACTACGAGCATCCCAACTTCGGTGGGGAATGCTTGCAATAGTACTTTCGGTAACTCTCAATTCCGCTCTCGCTCAGCCCTTGAATCCAACCGCCACTAAGACGTGGAATACCCTTCCGGCAAAAACTGGCAAGAAGTACATCCGGTCGATTAAGATCAAGATCGGCGAGATATTTGAGGGCAACTCAGGCCCGCTGTACGACACGGCCAACAGCATCAAATACTCCACTCACGAGAGTGTTATTAGAACTGAGCTACTCTTTAAGGAGGGAGACTCTTACGACCCCTATCTGATTAGACAGACAGCGCGAAATCTTCGCCTTCAAAGGTATCTGCGAGACATTAAGGTTATCCCGACCTTTGATGGAGACGCTGTGGACGTGACTGTATCGGCCAGGGACTCCTGGACGCTCATCCCCTACCTCAGTTACTCATCCGGCACCGGTCAGAACAATCGGGGGATCGGGATCACCGAGGGCAACTTCCTTGGTGGCGCAACTCGTGTCGATACCCGCTATCAGGAGAACGCTTCTCGTAAGTCCTATGCTGCCGCGATAGTCGACCCACAGTTTCTCGGTACGAGGCACAATTTCCAGCTTGGCTACGCCGATCGCTCTGACGGTCGCGTGTACACCGGCTCAATAGGTCTGCCGTCACGAAGCTTGATGCAGAAAGACACCTGGAACTTCGATTTCTCCACTCAAAACACTATCGGGCGCCTGTTTGATGCCGGCGAAGAGAGCTACATATTCAGACAGCACCTTGATACCTTTAACGCGCTTTACACGTTTGCGGGACCAGGGGCTCATCCAGCTCTCGCTGATGACCCCTACACGGGAATCTATAAAGGACAGCGCGTGCTCTCGCAGCTTTACTCAGTCGGTTGGGGCTACCAAAGCGCAACTTTCTACCAGGCGACGTTACAGGATTACCAAGATCTAGACCTCGATCCTGCAACCGTTAGCAATGACCCTGCCGATTTGGCGTCGAACAGGCGGTTTAGCGGCCCGATGCTCCAGTACCAGAACATTCAACCGGAGTTTATTTCGATGAATTATATCGATCGGTTCGATCGAGTAGAGGACTATAATCTAGGCGACCAATCACTTTTTAATGTGCTGTTTTCCCCGAGAAGTGTGGGGTCGCAGGATAACAGTTTCCTCTTCAACGCGAACCGCAGCAAAGGCTGGCGGTTTACCGAACGCTCATTTCTGCGAGGAGAACTGGGAGGCGCGTCGCGTATCGATGACGGCAACCTTAACAACACACTTTTACGCGCCGAAACGAAATATTACGCGGTAATGGGCGACTGGTTCATGGGAGACCGTTTCCTGGGGCGCCACACTTTCGCAAGTCAATTTTTCATGGATGTCGGAGAAGACCTGGACAAAGACCGGCAGCTTCTCTTAGGAGGTGAGAACGCTCTGCGCGGGTACGAGATCGCTACTTTTGAGGGTGACAAGCGCATGGCGCTCAACCTTGAAGAACGGGCTCATCTGGCAGACGATGTATTTCAACTCGTGAGCATTGGAACGGCGATGTTCGTGGACGTCGGAGGAACGACGCGGGATGCCTTAGGGTCGATACTCACCAACGATCTATACGGCGATGTTGGAGTTGGCCTTCGATTCTGTTTCCCGCGGGCCTCAGGCGGCGGCGTCGTGCGCATGGATGTGGCCTTTCCACTACGCGACGGCCCCGATGGAAGCAACGCCTGGGAACCGCGCGTCGTATTTTCTGCCGGACAACTATTCGGTGCTCGGCTACGAAGCGAGGTCGTTGGCGCAGAGAACGCTGCTAGTGGCGTAGGATTCGACAGGTAGTGTCTTCACCGACGACAGCCAGGGCTCTCACAGAGCCTGTCATCTTCTGGCTGAATCAGTTTTAATCTAGAGTCATTTTAGCCGGTTACTTCCTTACCTGCACCCCTGACGGTACTCTACGGAAAGCTGGTCCGCTCGTTGCAAAAGCCCCAGTTACGAGGGATCCAATCCTCGCCAGAAGTAGCACAGACAGGGCGTTCTATGAGCACTAGAAAGCAGCGATTCATCAACAACACGATCGTGCAAGCCAAGGTACCACTCCTTTCGCTCACAATCGGAGTGCTCCTAGCCATGTTGCCAGCGCACTCGTTCGCAACTACACGAACGCGCTACCTCGGCGGCACCCTATCAGCAGCAATCGACGCCCAGACAGTCTCGCTGTCCTTAATGACGCCAAATGGCCGGGAAACATTCGTCCTATCAAAGACAGAGGAGAGCGCCAGTTCGACCTCTCGAACGTACGAGGGGTTTAGCCAGCGTCGCGCTGGCAACCCCAATCGAGACCGCGCCGCGCTGGTTATCTCCGACCGTGATGCAACTATTTTCTTTTACTCTCGACGAACTGGGCGCCCCGTAGCTATCTCGTTCCTGCTACAACCCACCCAGAATCTTCCAGCCTCTGTCCTTGAGCTGCGAATCTCACGAGCGCATCGCGGCGCGACGATCCCATGCGCAAACGAGGGCGCCTCCCAGGCACCGCTGCGGGCGGGTAACGGCGACGGACTAGGGATGTACGCGAGCAAGGCAGCAGCTACCGTTCGCGCTATGGACTCGAGCAATCCCCTCTTCACTCCTCCTCGAGTGCTACAGGTCGCCACCTACGCGGATGGGCAGTTCGCAACGGTCCACGGACGTCGCTCTCGGGCATACATGGAATCGAGTCTCGGTGCGGCGAGCTCGCTGTATCTAGCTCCTCTCGGCATTCGAATTAAGGTGGTCTCGACTCAGATAGCTCCTCCCGCCTCCCGCGGCGCGGAGGGAGACGACCCCGAAAAAGTGCTCGAAGAGTTCCGAACCAAGCAAGTCGCGTCTTTTCGTGCGGCTGACCTGCATCACCTCTTCACGGGTAGGAGCTTCTACGACTCGACGATCGGCATCGCGTATGTGGCGGCGGCGTGCACTGCTGGCAATCGCTACGCCGTAGGGCTCTCAAAGAACGTAAAGACCGCCCTTCAACCGCTGGTAGCTGCTCACGAACTCGCACATGGACTGAGCGCGGTACACGACAGTGAAAGCCTCTCCATCATGAACCCATCCCTAACAACGGCCAACAATCACTTCTCGGAGACAACAAGGGCCTACCTACGCGAGTATGTCTCTGGCCCGGGCAGCTGCGTTGAGCCGACCACTGCCCCAGAGCCCTCCTTCACCGTAGGCATCAAAGATGGCGTATTTTCCGCAAACGTCTCGGTGAAAAGCTGGATTAGAGGAAACTGCTCGGTTCTGCTACAGGCACAAAGCACGACATCTCGGTGGCGGACCATCGCCTCTCGTCTTGAGACTATTTCTGCTGCCGGCGAGACTGTAACAACCAACTTTGCTACCCCCGCCCCTCTTTATACAGACCGCAAGGCTCGGAGGTATCCATTTCGAGTGGTAGCTCAATGCCCTGGCGGCAAGAGCTCAACCCCCTCTCAACTCGTTAATCCAGCAAGTGCCGCTATCGCTGCCATCTCCTCTGAGGTGCCCGGCGACTGGTTATCGCAGCTCATCGCAAGCTTCCGCAGAGGGGCATAACGTAACGATTTGTCCCGACTCGTATCCGATTGCTACGTCGGAAGGTCCTTGAGCCCGCGAAAAGTGTGCGCCACTAGTCTATAGCCATCATATGGCTGGGCAGTGAAGTAGTTGATATCGCGATTATTATCGCCGCTTCTTCCTGGTGGCTACGCAGGCAAACGCAAATGGCAGGCAAAAAAAACGCCCCGAGGCTTTTTAGGGCCTCGGGGCGTAAAAAAAGACAA
>OMII01000272.1 GCA_900299055.1 Pseudomonadota bacterium
CAGAAATGGCTAGACGACCACGTAACGCCTGCCTGCTGCGAAGTAAACACCATTGCTTACAAGGTGCGAAATAGAGACTCAAACTTCAAAGCTTGTTGTGTTCTCAAAGCAGAGAAAAATTTAAACACTGAGGAGATAGCCTGTAAACACGGGACTCCTCCTAAGACGGGTAAGATCCCCGGCGACGGCTGGTCTGGACTCTTCGAGTACTACTACCCAACAACGGTGATCGCTTGGGAAAACAGCCGCGCGACGACAATGTTTGCAGATAAGCAGGAAGTAAATAAGTGCACCGAAAAGGCGCGCGAGATCATGCACAAAGATAAGGGTGTCTCCTGGGTCGAAAAAGCAATTAAAAAGAATCTTAAAGCTGCAGATCAGCTAGAAGGCGGCTCTGGAACGACGGATACATCGGACTTGAAATCTCACATTCAGGAGTCGATCAAAGCCGCGGATGATGTCGAACAGAAAAATCAGATAGCGGATAGTTTAGCGGGTGAAGGACTCACCATGCGAGTGAACTTTCCAGCGATGGATCCAGGGTATCGTCGAAAGCTTGCAGAGCACTTCTGTATGCACCCCAAGCAGTTTATGAAGTTGATGGATCCGGCGGAGGATAAGTTACAGAAGGAGGGAGGCCCTACCGAGGAAGCCCTTAAGCAGATCCCCATTTGGGCGAATTACTGCGAAAAGGGAGTCCAGCTCATGACCGACCCTGATGAGACGATGCAATGCAAGAACGTTGATCAAACACCGACCGACTTCGTGAAGGGTATGGAGGCATGGAATGAAGATCCGCTCTTCTGTCAGCGTATGAACTTAAGTAACTCGAAGATGCAAGAGCTCTTTGGTGAGGTGCTCGAGAAGAGTAAGGGTTCCCGAAAGAGTGAGGCAGAGGTGGGCTACACCTGCCGAGAAGGTGGCAAACTAAACGGTAGTATGGTCCCCGTTGAGCTGTATCGTCACACGCCCATAGAGCGAAGAACGGCTATTAGTGATCATGTGCTGGGCTTTCTTATTGCCGGTGGCGTATACAAGCCGATGACAGACGGACAAGAGAAATTTACCAGATCGTACTATAAACGATTTGAACCGCGGCCCTATTCGTTGGATAAAGGGATGTTCACGGGTAAAGCATATTACGGTAGTGGTTCAGGGCCAGTAAACGAGCTGGATATGCCATGCAAAAGCCTGCAACCTGAGGTCTATAGTGGTAAGGATAAGTCAGATCAGCTTTTTATCAGCGACAAGACCCATCCGACGCAGGCGTTTAAGGGTGAGTCCGAGATGATTAACGACCGTGCTCCCAAGGAGTTTAATAGAAACGTTGAGGAGTGGGGTAAGGGCGGGCTTGGTAAAACGCTTCCGAAGCGCGAGATTGACCAAACAGATGAGAAGCTTGCTAACTCTGCAGCGGCGTTTCGTATCTTTGCTACCTGTCCGGCTGGGCACGTCAGATGGCATCCACCGGATGCTCATGACGAGTACGTGCAATTACGTTGTGGCGAGGAGAACTTCGGTGGGGATAGTCCGCCGTCGCGATAAATAGTTTTGAGCTGATTGCCAGATGATCAATCGAGGGTTGTTGTTCCTATGTGCATACGCGGCGTGGGCTAGATGCGCCGATGCCCAGCCGCGCGAACATGGAAAAGATTTTTTTGAGCGTGATTACGCACGGGGCATTCAGCACGACGCTCAAGGGGGTTTCGCAAAACAGAAAACTCCCCAGCCTGTAACTACACCCGAACGAACCCAGGCAGGCTCTTCCGCAGGAGCACGGCAATCATCTGCGCAGATGGCTACCGTGAGTGCTTCAAGCGTGAGTTCTCAGGAGAAGCCGCAAGGTAACACGAGGCCCGATGATATTCCCCGAGTTGAGCTCTACGTGAATTCAGCAGATGCGAATCACCTTAATCAGGTCGTTGTGAAAGCGCTTGAATTACGCAGGAAGGGAAAGATTTTTCTGATCGGAATAAGCCACATCGGCGATTATCGAACGCTCTCTCCTGAAGCGAGGGATGAGTTGGCGAAGCTGCAGATTCGATACACCGCGGCGCCTTCGGTGCTGTATGGAGAACACATCAAACTTTCGCCAACCTGGGCGTTTGTATCACCGGAAGGTGCGCGCCTGGTTGAGGGGTGCCTTGATCCAGAGCGCTACATTAGCACCAATGGCGCTGAGCCTGCGACAACAAAGCTTGATGCAATGAACAAAGAAGAGGGTAACCTCGCGGGTTTGTAACGATGAAGATGCGTTCGATATTCACAGCATTCATATCGTTAGGCATTCTTGTCGCTCCGCACGCAGAGGCAGAGGACATCGATCAGATTCGCGAGGCCTTTGACGCCGCTCGTCAACAAGCGGGATTAGTGAATCCAACCGCGGCTCCCGTGGCGACATCTGAGCAACCGACGCGACGCCTCTCGTTTCCAATCGCCTCCCATATCAAGCTAAACGAAGGTATCCCGTTTCCGCCTGTAGACTCGATCGTCTGGGACCCTGATCCGCCAGGGCTCAAAGAGCTTCGCGAGAGTGATCCACCGCCGGCGCCGATTCCAGTCGCCACGCCGTATCAGCGACCCGGTCGATGTGAGCGGCACTATACGGCCCGAACGCTTATGTACTCCAATGTCACAGAAGCCAAGGATAAGCCGCTTTACGACAAGCTCTACCTTGCAGAGGATATGATTCCACTTGATCCAGCCGAGGTATACGGTGCGCGTGCTCGCTTGTATTCCTATGGGCCAACATCAGGTGAGGGTGTGTATCTTCGTATGGAGTCTGACAGGGTTCCGTGCGTGCCGTACCGGGTTAGGATGACGAACGCCGCTCGATACGAGGATTTTGGGATGAATGCGCTTCGAAATTACTCTAAGGACCAATCAGGCCATGGAGTGTTAGACCCGTGGGTATCAAACAAATTATTCGGCCGTAACAAGTAAGTTACCGCAGGTGCGTCGGCACTTCTTGGCACTCAGGGGTATCTTTCTTCCCGAAGGGTCTGCTTAACGCGAACTCGTCGTTGATACACTTAATAATTTTAAGCCCTGTGGCGCGCGCCTGATCGTATTGAACGTTTTGCTTGACCCCTGGAAGGTGTTGCCCAAGACAGGTGTTTGCGACTTTGCCGATGATAGCGTTACACGAGGCTGGCTTTTCGCCCCAGCACTCGAGCCAGGCTGTGTCGGAGCAGATGTGTTTTAC
>OMII01000273.1 GCA_900299055.1 Pseudomonadota bacterium
CCCTAAAGATGACAAAACTTCTTCCGAAGCGAAGGCCTGGCTTGAATCACTGCCTGATTCGCCGCTTCTCGTTCGACGCCACCGAGGCTCACCAAGTAGGAGTGAACAAACATGGTAAAAAGTTACAGCTTCACGCAGATGCCTACACCCTATCAATCACACTTCTATCCGTCGACGAGGAAGGATAATCTTAGGTAGCGTATGTTTCGTTCCATCATCCGTCCTCCACTTCTTTCTCTCACCACTCTTCTCGTAGCGCTGGCGATCGCGTTATCCACCCCAGCCTGCGGACAGCAGCCGCAGAGCCTGCGTTCCGAGGTCTCTCCTACTGCAGGATCAGTCGACGACTTGTTTATCTTTACCGTGAGCTATGAAGGCAGCGAACAGCGAATTACTCCTCAAGTCCAAACCAGCTCTGACTTTACGCTTCAGTTGCTTGGCCCTAAGACATCAATCACCATTCTAAATGGAGTCATCCGCTCCCAGCAGAGCTTCGTGTATCAACTTATCCCTAAACGTGAGGGCTCTCTCAAGACTCCCGAGGTTCAGGTAGCTACCGCGCAGGGAACCCTCTCTGCGCCCCCGATTGTCGTTACCATCAGCGCTAAGGGCACTGCTCCCGGAGGGACAAACGGCAGCTCGCCTACAGATCAGACAAGCGGAGATGACCTATTCCTCTCTCAATCAGCAACCCCTAAAGAGGTATTCCTGGGGCAACAGATCGTCAACGTTATCGGAGTATACTCGCGCCTCAATCTTCAAGGCGTCACAGTCGACGATGAGGTCGCTGATGGATTTTGGCAGGAAGTAATATCTGACAACAATTCAAGCCAGAAGCATATCCGAGGAAAAGACTACGCCGTGCTAGAGCTTGCCAGAGCTCTTTTCCCACTTAGGACGGGCGATTTGCGGATCAGCCCGCGCAAAGGCACCGCAAAAACTGTTACGACTCGGAGCATTAATCCCGGAAATTTTTTTGACCCCTTTGGGGATGGGTTTTTCGACTCCATTTTTCAGCAACCGATCATAAAGGATGTGCCGCTGTCCTCGAACGCGATTCCAATCAAAGTCAAACCCCTGCCGCCAATTCCGCCCGAACTTGTAAAGTTTTCAACTAGCCTTACCCTCGTGGGAGGTACGTCGATAACCATGGATGCGCCGGCCGCAGTCATGAAAACGGGCGACACCAAGGCGATATCAATTACTGTCCGGACCGAGGGCAACATTAACCCGATAAAATCGATCCCACTCACGGCTCCCCCGGGCATGAAGATATACGATGGGCAGGCACAGACTACTCATCGAATCAGCAACGGTCGACTTCTCTCTGAGAGAACGTTTCGGTACTCACTTGTTGCCCTGCAGCCCGGATCTGCACAGATACCCGGAGCAAGCGTGGTGTTTTTTGACCCGGCCTCGGAAGATTACCGTCTCGCAACAACGGCCGATCTGACAATTCTGGTCTCGGGCCCCCCTCAGGCGGGGAGCATGAACTCGGATCGCTCCGCAACAAACGTTACGCAGGACACGGCGCCGCATAATTTAATTCCGACCCTACCACCACTTCCAGTAGCTCCGGTGTTAAGCTACCGAGATAAAACATTAATCGAAAGTGTTTCGGAACGAGTTAGCCCACAGCTATCTCTTTTAATCCTGGCCGCTGTGATAGCACTCGTCAGTCTCTCAACTTTTTATCGCAACGTTAGAAGCCGCTCAGTAAGCGCTGCGAACTCGCTTGGCCAACTTGCGGCAATTAGAGATATCGGAGCTCTTGAGAATTTTCTTCGTTCCTGGCTCGCCTCTCGGTTCTCCTCGATTACTAACACCTCGTCACTAGATGAGCTCCGGGCTGTTATCAGAAGCTGCGATGCTCAACGAGGTCATGTGGTGGATTTACTCTCTTTAATCGACGACCTAGAGTTGGAGCGCTACGGCCACGGGGAGCCGACCCCTATGTCGGCATTCCTTGAGCGATTGCGCCCAATTGTAAAAGATTGGGACCGTACGTAGTCTCTGCCGCCTTGCGCTTGCCCGCGATCTTGCATGACTCCAACGAGAGGGAGTTCACCTCCTAGGCGAGCGTGTTTACTTCGTCCCTTTTTCAGGCTTACGATACAACTATATGGGAATAGAAGCCGCTACAGTTCACGAGACATTCACCAAAATGCAGGCAAAGCTATCTAAGGTAGTGCCTGAGGTAGAACTCCGCCTTAAGGCAGAGCTCGTGTACGAGATTAACCGTCTCAAGAAAGAGCGCGGCGCGCTTATTCTCGGGCACAATTACATGGAGCCGGCGCTATTTCACACCGTTCCCGACATAGTCGGTGATTCACTGGAGCTATCACGCAGAGCGGCGGAAACGGAGTGCGATCCCATTATATTTTGCGGCGTCCGATTCATGGCCGAAACTGCAAAGATTCTTAATCCGTCGAAGACAGTTCTCTTGCCAGCCAAGGTCGCTGGATGTTCGCTCGCCTCTAGTATTAGCGCTAAGGATGTACGGGACCTAAAAGCCAAGTACCCTGGTGTTCCTGTAGTGTCGTACATTAACACCTATGCTGACGTGAAAGCTGAGTCTGACATAATCTGCACCTCGGGTAATGCTGTTCGGGTTGTTCAGTCTCTCACGTCAGACCGAGTCATCTTTCTGCCAGACCAATATCTGGCGGCTAACGTAGCTCGAGAAACGGGCAAACAGATCCTTTTCCCAAGACCCGACGACGCCTCACCTCAGGGCAATGTTATGATCGGCTGGCGTGGCGCCTGCGAAGTGCATGAGCGCTTTACAGTCGAGGACATCACAAACATTCGCACGCAATTCCCTGGAGTTGCAGTCTTGGCACACCCGGAGTGTCCACCAGAAGTGGTTGCAGCGTCAGACTTCTCTCAAAGTACATCGCGAATGGTTGAGTTCGTACGGAGCTCCACTTCCCCGCACTTTCTGCTTCTCACCGAGTGCAGCATGGCCGATAACATAATCGCAGAGAACCCTGATAAGGATGTTCTGCGACTTTGTAGCATACGGTGTCCTCACATGAACGAGATCACGCTAGAGGACACGCTTAACGCGCTCAGAAATAATGAACAGCAGATTGATGTACCAGCTGATATAGCAGCAAGAGCGCGAGTTGCACTCGAACGGATGCTCGCGGCGTAGCTTCAGCGGCCTCTCTCCACTAGAATCTCTCTCAGTGTGGCAAAGGTCATCTAGCCTACAAATGGTTACTCATCGAAGCTAATCCGAACAACCCGCCGTCGACTATTCATGCGGTCTTTTTTGCGAATGGGCCTACCCATCATCTTCGCAGCCAGCCCTGTCTCCACATTTCAGTTCTAAGTACGGACAAAACAGAGTAAACTCTCGTTTCAGCCTTCCGAACTATTAAACCCATGACGCCGGATAATCACCCTGACAAAACGCCTCTCCCACCTGAGGAACAACTCCGCACGGTCAGTCCTGAATCGACGGGCCTGACAACTCCACAACCTCCTCCCTGCCGGGATATAGTTGATCACAGCCCCACAGAGCTTTGTTTTCACAATGTCTCCCCGATAACACTTGAGATACTCCTCTCTGAAGCATTGCCCGAGATATCCCCGTTCATACAAGAGTGCCTCTATCAGGCGGTGCTCTACGGCACCACTATTCCACACACCGCCATACAGAACTCATACACTGCGTCGACCCCCTATTCGATCACCCAGAAGCGTCACGTTCACCTAGGCTCTGGGGCGCCGGAGGAGACTCTTCACTCGATCGTGATCGAGCGTCACTCGGACGAGGAGCCGCGTATGTTTGAGCTTTGCCTCGGCAAAACTAATCCACGCGCCGTCGATTTCAAAGTTTCGTTTATGTCGATGTACGAGTCAGAAAAGTGGGAAAGCGTCGACGCCTGGGGTAGCGTCTTGGGCATAGATTCAATTACGCGCCTCTTCAAAGACGCCCCGGTCGAGCTTTGCGAGTACGACGAAGAGGGATACTGCGTCAGCCTCATCAGTGGAGACATCTCCATTCTCACAGCTCCGGCAATGCCTCACATAAGTCCGCAGTCTGAATCTGCCGAGACTGAGCCCTCTACCACTCGCTGGATACCGAAGTCACTCCAAATATCGGCTCCACTCTATGGTGAGCAAGTCGCCGTGTTAAGTCATCTGTCACCACCGTTAGCCCACTTGATAATCCAGTCGGGACTTCTAGCCACTATAGACGCGTTCGGTTGTCGTCAGGAGGACCTACAAGCAAGACTTCTGAGCCGGTCCAGCGCCAAGCTCTCAGAGGAGATCACAATCGAGTTTTTCAGGCACCTCAATGTAGGGGATCACACGGCCGAGGCGAGCGACCAAGAGGAAGAGAACTACGAAGGACTCGACGATTCGCCAGACCTTGCTGAAGACACGGACAACGAACATTATGACGAGGCAGAGGCCAGCGAGGTAGGTGGAACTGAGGAAGACCCTGATGAGCCACGCCCCCTTCTGCGCCGCTCCCCTGGAGAATCCACCCCTAACCTCTGGAGTGGCAATAAACTTCTACTCAGAGGACCTAGGCGTCGCACGCCTAGAGTATTTTTCTGCAGCTCAACCTCACGGAAGTATCATGATTCATGCCGCAGACCTTTTTAACTTCGCAGAGCCGGTGATTGGTGTGTGGTTTTCCGATCCTTCACCCTCTATGCGTCAGCTTGCTGCCCGCTGGAGACTATTTCGGGAACTCGGTTTTGTCGGCGGAATAGCTGTTACGCGGAAGGACCTCGAGGTAAATCTTTCCTTCTCTGCCACATCACCGAGTGGAACGTTAGTGTCGGCTGATATCGGATCCCACAGGGTTTTAATGGCTTTCACTCCCCCGAGTAGAAGCAGCGCCACCTTGGACACAGCGCTTGACTCGTAGTCACGTGCCACGAAGGCCGGTAGACTTTGCGATATTCAGACCACAAGGGTGCTTTTTTTCCGATGCCGATAGTGCAGCACTCGTGTATCGTCAATAGGTTGATACTTCTAAGCGTTCACCCCGCGAATGGCAGCAACTGACAACATCATAAAAACACGTTGGCAGAGAATCTGCTCCATCGGATTTTGGAGTATTTTCATCCTCACAGCTCTATCCACAGTGATATCTGTGATGCGAATAGTTCTGTTGATAAGAGCTAGTAGTGATACGACCATCCCCGAAGTTTCAATAGTACACGCAGTGCTTTCATTCCTTGAGGCACCGAGAGATTTATATCGCGACTACTCGCTACCGCCGTACACCCCCACGCCATATATGCCCCTGTTCTACTTCGCCACGGCCGCTGTTTCGATATTCCTCGGGCCCTCAGTCGAGAACACCTACCTTGCTGGTCGATTGGTCTCATTCTCGTCTTTCTCAGCGAGTCTCACTCTCGTATATCTTATTGCACGTAAGCTTCGCGTTGACAGAGCCTCTGCAATCTTAAGCGTATTTCTCGCCGGAGGAACCCTCATTGTAATACCGTGGGCGGCGAGTTGTCGGCCCGACTTTCTTGCTCTATTTCTTAGCCTCTTGGGAATATATCTCGTATCAAGCGACGGAGGCCCTTCAAAGAGCAAAATCTACGTAGCCGGTGCCGCGTGGAGCTTAGCGCTTTTCACGAAGCAGCTTTTCTTCGCTGCACCTCTTGCTTTTCTGATTATAACCGCCCGGAGGCAAAGACTAAGCACAGTAGCTGCGCCCCTTCTGTTTTTCTCTCTCATTAATGCAGTCGTTTTTATTTCCCTTAACATCGCAACAAACGGTCTATTTTTCCGAAACATTCTGGTAGCGAATCTTGCAGACCCGTCGTTTGAAGATATCCCAGCGTTGATAATCCGGTGTCTTTTCCCGGAGTTTTTAATTGTGCTTCTACTTGGCGCCGCGGGATTCCTCACTCATGCGCTCCTTCACTACCGGCATTCAAACGCAGCGACAAGGGATGCCGAGCCATATCTCGGTCGAATGGTGATGCTTGCAAATGTAATTTCGCTCTTAGTATTCAGCCTTGCAGTCTGTAAGCCCGGCGCCGCAGAGAATTACTTTTACGAACCGCTATTCCTAAGCGCTATTTTAGCGTCCATAGCTTTTAATCGAGTGCGAAACGCCAAAGCGGTCTCGTGGCGAATGTTTGCTTTAGTTATGCTTACTGGGCTATGGGCTACCTATCGCAGCCTCGACCGCGGGCTCGTCGCGCACGTCAGGAATTCTTTGACGAGACCTCCATCTGCGTACTTTGAATACCTGGTATTATCGACCCCCGGAGATATCCTTTTTATCTCTAATGGCTTTGGGCTACGAAGCGGTCGCGGTACCACGTTATACGACGGATTCAACGCTTCTTATCTTTCAGCGCGAGGTGAGATAGACCTTTCTCCGATCGCCCGGAAAATTGAGTCACAAAGCTATAGCGCATTACTCCTTCAACGAGATGAAACCTATTACGGATATCGCGTCACTCCCGCCCGCCTCGAGGAAGCGATTGATCGCTATTACCACGAGGCTCACAATCCCTGCAGACCATACCCTACGAGGAACTGCAGCGGCTTTCGCTGGCTAACCCCAAGGCCATCAGGCGTACTACCGCCGAGCCCCTAGGAAAGTCGTCGTTGTAAACTCCGGAGGAGCAGCAGAGAACAAACACTTCAGTGTCGTCGTGCTCGACGCTTGGCAGTGACGAGCACACGTCATACCACAGATGTGTGGCGCGGCTTCACTTATGCATTCTTCACGTTACTTGGGCAGTGCTCTTCGAAAGTCCCCAAAGATCCGAACCGCATCAGCGCACGCCTTTGCAGTCTTCGAAGGATTAGGATCTGCGCATCCCGAAAGCGTCATAATACGCATATCGGCGCGCAATCTCGCCTCAAGATCAGGCTCCGGTTCATGCTGCGCGATCAGTGAGCACACCATCTGATCCAGAGCAAACCAACCGCGGGCAGAAGCCGACGATGGTGCACTTCGCGCCGCATCTCTCTTTGGCTGATTTTCTTGGTGTGGGAGCGAATCAGAACTGAGATTCATACAACTTCCCTGTAAAATGCAGTAGTAAACTTCCTACTGTGTGAGGACCTATTCCTTACAAGGAGTCCTACGGTAGTTTTCCGTGGCTCCGTAATGATTCAGCGCTCTTTTGTTTCCAAGTTAGCTAGACCGGAATAGGGCCAAGACGCACAAGAGAGAGCCAACACCCTGATATGTCTAGCATTATTGTTACATTTACGAATAGGCGGACCTTTCCTTATATTTGGATTAAGGCCCCACCTCACCGTATAATCGAAGGGTTGCGAGACGAGAGCTCGCGTTCAAAGCTGTTCACATGAGAGTCGTTTGTATCAACATCCCCAAAGCTGCCGACGGTCCCGCGACCGCCATCTACGCCACAAAGTGGGAACAATACTGGCCAAAGTTCTTCATGCACCAGCTCGACGAGCTAGCCGAGACCCTCTGGGAACCATTTTCTCTTGAGATGTACTCTACCGGAAAAACGGTCTACTTCTGTATGGCCGGGTCAGATGAGGTAGTCGATGTACTCTCAACGGGCATCTACTCATGGCTTGGCGCCGCTCAGATCGTCGACATCGATGACTACACTGAAAGCCTCGGAACAAACGGATTAGTGGTTGGCGCAGACGTACGTCTGTGGCGTCCGGACATATACCCAGTCCAGAACTGGCTGGATATGCAAACCGATTCCCTTATCCCCGTCCTGATGCCACTTCAGCAAATCCCTGAAGGTGATCGGCTATTAGTGCAAATCATCATACGACCACTCCGTGATTCGGCCCTAACAAATCTTTCACTGAGGCGTGCACGCGCTCAGGAACGACTTTGCAGCTCATTCCGGCTCCGAAACTGGTTCAAAAAAGACCTGCCTGTAAAAGCCGATGAAAAGATCCTGTGGAAGTGCTGCCAGCACCTCTTTGCAGTCAACTATCGAATCAGTGCCTTTTGTGTTGATGGGCAAGAATCTAATAGTCGCAATAAGCGCGCTACGCTTGACCGCTTAAAAGGCCACGTTGAACGAGTAGCACTCGGTTGTCACACGTACGACCTCCTTGAGCAAAAGTTTGTTGCCGGCCCTATGCACGTCGGTGGGCAACACCTAACAAAAGTGCGCGAGCGGAGATTCATTAAGCCCTTTCGACTCTCTTCGCTCGAGCTTACAACAATCTTCCATCCACCGATGTTGCTGCACTTCGCCAACACGGCACAGGTATTATCCGCAACGGCACCGGCGCCTCCAGACCTTCCCACTCCATTCCACGACACGTCAATTGGGGGCTTTGCGCATACCAATTACCGGGATCACCAGATGGACTTCGGTATCAAGCGATTTGATAGACGTCGTCATCTATACGTACTCGGCAAATCAGGCAGTGGAAAGTCGTGCCTCTTACAGCTTCTCATCAGAGATGACATCGAAAAGGGGTTTGGATGCGCCGTCTTAGATCCGCACGGCGACCTCGTTGACGACATTCTAAGACTCATCCCCGAGCACCGTATAAACGACGTGGTGTTATTTGACCCCTCTAACAAAGATTTTGCCCCTAGCTTTAACCCAATGGCGCCCGTCTGTCCCGAGCTCAAACTCCGAGTCGCCATGAGCTTTTTGGATTCCTTTAAGCGGGTATTTGGAGCTGACTGGTCGGAACGCATGGACCATGTGCTTCGCTACGCGGTTCTGGGACTGCTGAGCGCCCCCGGCTCTAATCTAGTCTCACTGCGCCGTATGCTGGCAGACGAGAAATTTCGCGGAGACATCGTCCGACAGGCTCGAGACGAATCCGTCAAGCGCTTTTGGTTGCGTGAGTTCGTAGCGCGACGCAAAGAGTTCGAGGAGGGTCCAATCTCTAGACTTCTCAACCGACTCGATGAGCTCTTAGCCACAGACACCCTGCGTCATATTCTGGGCCAGGATACCAACCTGTTTGACTTCCGCGATCTGATGGATAACCAGAAGATTGTCCTGATGAAGGTATCCAAAGGAGTCCTCGGCTCAGAGAATGCGACACTGCTCGGCTCGATGTTGGTGTGGAAGATTTATGAGGCAGCCATGTCTCGGGCAGATATCCCTGCCGAGAATCGCCAGGACTTCTCGCTCTATGTTGATGAGTTCCAAAACTTTGCGACCGAGTCTTTTGGGGAAATACTGAGCGAAGCACGCAAATACAATCTTAGCCTCACCTTCGCCAATCAGTTCCTCAGCCAACTGCCGGGCTCGATCCGAAAGACGATCTTCGGGAACGTCGCAAACCTACTTTCCTTTCGTGTAGGAGCTGACGACGCAAGTGCTGTATCGTCGGAGTTCGCCCCCGCATTTGATGAAAGCGATCTCGTTAATCTACCTATTCGGTCGTTTTATCTCCGGATGAGCATTGACGGACAAGTTCAGAGTCCATTTTCCTGTCTCTTATACACATCTCCGAGCCCACGAGA
>OMII01000274.1 GCA_900299055.1 Pseudomonadota bacterium
AGCCAGAGATGGACTTTCTGGAGCCGTCGTTTGAGGATGAGGCTCCACCGCCAGCGCCGAAGCACGTTGCTCCACCCCCTCGCAGAGAGGAGCCGCGCCCTCAAAGGCAGGAAGCCCGTCCCCAGAGAGAGACGCCGCCCGCCCAAAAGCCGCAGAATCCTCAGCCGATTCGACCAAAGATGGCTCCGCCGCGCAATGAGCAGCGCTTCCAGGCGCCAAAGCCTCGAGACGAGAAACCGGCTCCCAAACAGCCCGCGCCACGTCCAAGTGAGGAACGAGATGCGCGTCGGGGTAATCAACCCGCGCCCATGCCAAACAAACCTGCGCAACAGCAGGTCGCGCAGCGCCAACAACCGAGACCACCCGCTCGAGAGGTGCAGTCTGAACGCGACGAGGCGCCATCAGGACGTGAGGAGCGTGACAATCGTCGCCCTCATGCGGGAAGCGGCCCTCGCGCTGGGCGTATTCAGCCGGGTCGGTTATTTGGATGGCTTGTTAGTTTTGAGAATCCAGATGGTCGCGCCATCGAGCTTCGTGGAGGACGATTCTTCATCACAGGGAGCAATATCCGTGAGAGCGATTTGATCCTCGAGGATCAAAGTATTTCGACCCCACACGCGCTGATGTCTATTACCGATCGAGGCCTGATGATTCAGGATTTGATGAGTGAGCGCGGAACCTTTATTCGCTCCTCGGGCAATTCTCAGTACCGTCGGGAAGAGGGTATTATTGAGGTTGCGCACGGAGATTGGATTCGTTTCGGAGATGTCGAGTTCCTCGTGGTAGTAGTGCCATCAGGAGAGTAGCAGGAATAATTCATGCGTACCGTCACCACTCTAGCAGCAAGCGTTCTTTTCGCACTCGCAGTGGCGGGATGTGGAAGTACGCCTGTTGCTGACGATCTGGGCCAGCGCGAAGCCAACGAAATTGTCGCGGTGCTGCGGGAGAGGGGGATTGCGAGTTCGGTCAGTAAGGGTCGCGGCAGCGGACGCTATTCAGTATCAGTGGGCAGTGGGAAGTACGGTGAGGCGGCTTCTGTCCTCAGTCGCTTGGGACTTCCCGGCGAGCGTCGCCCTTCGTTTCAAGAGATGACAGCCACCAGCGGAATTATACCGAGCTCACGGGCAGTCGAGAATCTGCGACTTGACCGCGCATTAGCAGCACAAATCGAGGAGCAGCTACAGACTCGTTCAGACGTATATTCAGTAAGTGCTGTTGTGAGACGACACGTTGCAGGGTCTGAGAAGCCGACTGTTTCCGTGATTGTTCAGCGTTTGCCAGGTGCGTTGCTGACCCCCGAGGAAGTTCGCGAGGTAGCAGCACACGGGGTGCTCGGCGTGAGCAAGGAGGATGTATTCGTCTCGATTGCCGATTCGCCACGCTTTAACGATGGCGCCGGCAGAGCCTTGACGCAGGGTGGGTCTGATCTTGTTCCGTTTCTACTTTTGTGGCAGGTGCCGCGCGATCACTATAATAGTTTAGCGGGCTTTGTCGTAATCTCACTGGTTATCGCAGCAGCCCTGTCCGGACTTGCTGGATATATCATCGGTCAATTCACTTCTATTCGTCGGGATGTGGTTAGCACTAAGAGTGCTGGCGATATCCAAAAAGGTCGCACCGAGCGAGCTCCACGGGTGGTGCAGGAAGATATCGATGAGGAGGATGTGTAATGGGTAAAGTTACTCCGTTTGCCAAACTTGCGCCTCGCGACCGAGCAATCGTTGCGCTGGCGGTGCTCCTCGATGGCGCTGACGCTGCTGAGTACGTTCAGATAGATAAGACACGGGGGAGTGAGCTTAGAGCGGCAGCTGAGGAGCTATTGTCGATGGAATTGGATGTACGCCTGCCGTATGCCGGAACGATGTTGCGGTTGGCGCTGGAGGAGGCCAAGTGATGTGGCTGAGACTATCGACGAACTGCGCGCGTACAGGGAGAAAGTCATCGCGGAGGTTGAGCGGCGTATGATCAGACTACGAGCGGTCGAGACGGATATAGAGCGCGCGGCCTTTGCTGCCGAGGCTCATAACCGTTCCCAGACACGCCTGTCTTCCAACACGGGTCGCAATCAGGTGGCTGCTGCCCACAGAAAGCGCTTGCGTGAGCACGTGAGCTCGTTGAAGACGGAGCGAGCGCAAGCTGAAGAGGATTTGCATCGGGCGAAAGTCCGACTCGAGGAAGTTGATCGACGTTTAGCCGAGCTGGGCCAAGACCAGGGTGATGAGGCGTGAGGGAACATAGGCTAGGGACATGAGCGCGACAGGGCAGGGACATATTGCATCAGATACTTCAGGTGACGTTGAGTCATTTGATTGGCGGCGGGTGCTCCGCTCAATGGATCCACTTGAGGCGCGATACGCAAATGGATTTTTGCGGTGTCATCCTGAAAAATGGTTTCCCGGCATTGGGGCGCGATGGTCTCCACTGCTTAGTGCGGTTGGCTCGGACCTGCGAGTTGGTGAGATTAAGCCCACGTTAGTTCTCCCGGACGCTCAGGCGCTTTGCTTCAAGGCTATCCTCGGCGGCGAGGCAGGAATCATAGCTATCGATGCTAATTCTGCCCGTCTTATCGCCCAGGAGATTGCTCCAGGAATAACAAAGGCAAAGGAGATGTCGGTGGTTCTTGAGTATGTCGTTCAACGATTCTTGGCGATCGTTGGGATGTGCCAAGCTGGAACCGATGTCGCAGCCGTGGAAGTCGATGGTCGTTGCACGTCATCTGATGCGAGCCTTGTAGGCTCGATAAAAATCTCTTTTTCTCTTAACTCCAGCCCAGTATCGGCGTTGATTGGCGTTGGAGAAAAGGTGGCTGATATGATGGACGGCTTATGGCGTAGGCAGCTGCACTCCGCGGCGCGTACCTCTCATCAGCCTGGAACCTTGAGGGTTGAGGTGGCGCAGCTGGGCGTTCCGCCGCAAATGCTCACAGAATACCTCTCTAAGGGAACGGTCATCGATTTAGAGGTTCCGGTGAGTGACTCCGTCACGTTGAGGCTTGGACACAAGGCCTTCATGCCAGCGCGCCTGGTGGAGGTCGATGGGCGCTTGGGGTGTCAGGTAGTCCAGGGGAGTCTGACGAATTTGGCAGTTCCAGATGGGACATCTCGCCTCAGTATCGAATTGGCCTCGGTGGCCGCCGACGCGGCACGCTTAACGGAGCTTAGTCAAGTTGGCTCAGTGCTTGTTCTTGACATGACTCCTGGTCAACAGGCGTCGATCGTCATCAACCAAGAAAAAGTCGCAGATGCTAAGCTCTGTGTCTATCAGGGGCGTTTCGCGGTAGAGGTTATCTAGGTCTCACAGGAGCCAAGTCTCGCAACATTTTCCCCCTGGGCGACCGCCTCACGAGCACGCTACTATCCCGGTATGCTCGAAACCGACACCTCAGTTAGCCTCGTTCTCTGCCTGGTGCTATTCACCTCTTTCGTGAAGATTTCCACGGTCCTGTCGATCTGTCGTTATGGCTTGGGGCTGATAGGCTTTGAGTTCGGCGCTGTGTGTCTGCTGGTAGCATTCGCGCTCGCTATATTCTCAGGGGCACCAGAACTGAAAGCGGCGGGTTTTCCAGACGCTCTCCTTGCAAAGAACAAGGCGACACAGGGAAGTGTGAATGTCGATGCTCTCGTTCCGTTCATGGAAAAGCGGTTGGACCCTTTAGTCGCCGAGCAGCTCAACCTGGTGCCAAAAGAGGAGCGGGCTCCAGGTGCACCAAGCGTGAAATCATTGGGGGTTGCGTTTGTTTTGTCAGAGCTCAAAGCCGCTTTCCAACTTGGGTGTGTGTTGTTGGTCCCGCTGGTGATTATTGACCTCTTGGGGGCCCATCTTCTTGCGTTGCTGGGGGTGCAGCACCTGTCACCTCAGGTAGTGACGCTTCCGCTAAAGATTATGACGTTTATCGCAGCTGGTGGTTGGGGAGCACTTGGAAGAAAGCTTCTTGGAGCGGAGTGAGGAATATGGATGGCGCGATGCAGGATGTTTTAGAGCGCGCATGGGCGGTGCTCATAGGAGTCTTTGTACCGAGTCTCTCGATACCGGTAGCGAGCTTTGTTTGCTCAGTGGCGCAAGGATTTTTTGGCCTGCGAGATGACGGTGTGGCGTACGCGGTGCGGGTAGTTGTAATGGTAGGAGTTGCTTTTGCAACTGCTCCAGCGATCGCTCGGTCCGTAGTGGATTTTATGGCTTGGGCGCTACGGTAGAGTATGGGAGTTCTTGCCGGTCCGTTCCTTGTAGCCGGTGCGATGTTTTCGGGAATGTTATGCCTTGCTGGATGGGCACCTCTCAATGCATTTGGGACGAATGCTCTTTTGTGCCTCGTTTCGATCATGAGTGGAGCGGGAGTAGTAATGTTGCAAGGCTGGTGTAGTGGTGGGCGTGTAGTAGCGAGTGCGGGTTTGTTGGCAGCCTGTGGCATGGGTGTTTTTCTATTGAGCTGCCCCACGTTCCTGGGGCTTGTGAAAAGCCAGGGACCATTCGCTCCTAATTCTCTCGTGGGAGTTATAGCTGAATCTGGTTCGTTCATTGGAATCCTTGTAGCGGTAGTGATGACACCGGTGATCATAATCGAGGTGCTTTTGCGATGGGCAATGCGTACTCCCAGCGATGGCTGCGAAGGCATATTTATACTCGTGCGATTGATCGTTTCTCTCCTCATTGTCAGTGTGGGGCTCAATCTCATACGCGATGAGGGGGTCGCCCGACTCGTAAGTGTTCTTGAGAGAATGAGGTCGTAGTCGATGTTCAAGGGCCTTCCGAAAGGACAGCAGCTTCAGCACCTCAAGCGCCAGGGGACGGTAAGTATTAGTCGAGTTGCCACTCGCGCGGTGGGCCTGGGAGCGATATGCGTATCATTTCTGGTGCTTGCCCCTAGGGTAAAGGAGGATTTCCGACTAGTAGTGACAGGGACCTCTCAGGCAAGCTTTGAGGGGTCCATTCGTTCGCTCGCTTTCGTAGTAATGGCCACTTCGTTGTCGGTAGTTCTTCTGGCCGTTTTGTCCACAGTTCTTCAATCTCGAGGCAGTTTCGGGTGGAGCCTCCTTCAGAAAACACGCAGGGAGCCGGCCGGCTTTCATTTCGCTGGAGCCTGTGTGGTAACTGTCGGAGTAATAGCAGTAGTCGCCGCGGCACTCGTTGGGCTCAATCTCGTGGATTTTTTTGAGGTGCTACGCGCCACAAATGTGGTCGAAGCACTCTCGAAGTATGAGAAAAGTCTCGGCTTTGCGGCTAAACTGGTGGTTGTGGGGGCGGTGGTTTGCGCTATACTAGCGGCAACACTAACGCGGTTTTTCTTCCTTCTGAAAAATCGGGTGCGCTCTGAGCATTGAGCGGATGAGAGTAGAATAATATGGCTTCTAGTATCGGTCGTGGACCTGACTCTTTTTCATTATCCCCGCTTTTGTCGCTTCTTCCGGCCCTTGGAAGTGTTTCCAGGCTGGAGCTATTGCTGTCGTCGCTGTTCGCGCGATCAGAAACCGCAGAGACGTTGCGGTAGAACGCGGAGTCGAATGAGTCTCAGGTACGCTACGCCAATGAGGCTGCGATGCTGCGGCATATCTTGGATTGGTTAGCCGTCCAGCCGAACGAAGAGGGCGATGATGAGTAGTGATAGCGCTCGACAATCTCCGTCACGATCCTCGTATTCGGCTGATGAGGTTTTGGATATTTATGCCCTTGGGAAAATGTGGTTGGAGACAGGCCAGATTCGCAAGGCAGAGGTAATTATGCAGGGGCTTAACTCCGTAGCTCCCGATTTCGTTCCGGCTTGGTTGGGGATGTCTGTTGTGCAGAGCACCTTAGGTCATATAGAGGCAGCGCTTGCAGCAGCCCAGCGCGCGCTGAAGCTCGACGCCCAGTCAGCGCCAGCGATGATGTGTGTCGTTGTAGCGTCGCTGAACTTACATGATATGAGCACTGCTGGTACGCTTCTTGGCGAGGTGGGAGATTTAATCGACGCCCAAAAGATAAGCGATCCGAATGTGGTGCGACTGTACAAGATGCAACTCGCTCGTTACCAAGCAAAGACACGATAGAATTGGATTACATATTTCTCAGCGAGGAGCGTGGGGCGTGCACACCCGGCTGACCGTCCATGTTTGAAAGCGTGTTGGTTTGCCCAATTCCGCTGTCTCTGTGGGTAGTTTGGGTAGCCGACCGGTACAGGAGTCAAGTTTCGAGTTCTAGCCTTACAGCAAAAAAGCGTCGCTGGGAGTATTCCGCCGTTGCGGGCTAGTGGCGTCGGGTGTACAAAACCAGGGTATTTCTCGCAATGGAGGCTCGATATGATTACTTCTTTTCGTGGTGCGCTCTGGTTTATCGCTTCGCCGTTCATTTCTGCTGTGACGATTGCGCTGAGCGTCGCTACGGCAGCGCAAGCTGAGGACCTATCGGTTATATTTAAGAAGGTACAAGAGCTGTCTGAACAGAAGAACTATGCTGGCGCCATGAAGGAGCTTTCCTGGGCCCAGCAAGAGCTGGAAAAGCTGCATCAGCAACGATTGGCGGAGATATTGCCGGCGGAAGTAGATGGGTTTAAAGGCGAGAAGCCTGAAGTGCAGAGTGCTCTCGGCTTTACGACCCTTGAGCGAGAATATTCAAAGGGAGAGCAGCGCATAACGCTCTCCATTTCAGGTGGAACTGGAAATGACGCGATGGCGGGCCTGGCTGGTATCGCCAAGATGGGTGCTATGATGGGCGGAGTTCAGCCAGGAGTCGACAAGGTTCGTCTCGGCTCGCTCACTGCCACGCTCGATACGACCGATTCGCCCGAGATGACAGTGTTTCTTGATAGTGGCTCGGTCGTTACTCTCAAGACTGGAGATGGCGTTGATGGGGCGGCGCTCAAGAAGTTCGCCGAGGGGCTAAAGTTATCTGAGCTCGATTCCTATCTTAAGGGCGCAAAGGCCTGAGGTCGTAGTTCACAAAACGTTTGAGTCCACCGCCTTGTACAGCGATGCTTGCAAGGCTGGCCCTGAGATTGGTAACAGCGAACTAAGGGGGGCTTGCAATGCCAGAACCACAGCGCGCTTCGGTAGGGCATATTACAGAGGCCTTACAGTCATTCTCATTTGAAGTGCGAGCGGATATCTCCGAGAGAGTGCCGGAGCTAGCAATATTCGAGGCGTCCACCGAGAGTTATGAGGCGCTCTTGATGCCGGTGCTAGCAGAGTCCAGCCGGCTTACCGAGTCACCTGATGATCTATTCTCACAGCGTTTCGGCGTGTCGTCACACGGACGGCTCTCGTTTGATCCACAGGTGGCTGCTCTTCTCGATGCAGCGATCCTGCAGGTCGTTTCAGACGGATTATTTGATCTTGCTAGTGCTGAAGAGCAGGGCGTGTCGATTCGGCGAGGCGGGGCGGGTTCTGTGTCCGGAGAGTTGTCGGTTCGTTGGATCTCGTACACAGAAGCGCAAACAGAGGCGTCACTTCTGCCAGATTTTAATGCCCTGATTGCAGTTACGAGTGTGGGATGCTCCGAGTCTGAGATAGAAGTACAAGGAGTCGAACGATTCACCACGGCCGAGGTCCGCGTATTGATGCTAGGTGAGGATGATGACGTTGCTTTAGGCGTTTTTGTGCCTTCGGCGTGCCGTGGTGAGGCGATAGATCACTTTCTCAAGGCTCTCTCTGGATCTGGCGAGCCCTCATTTCTCTACAATGCATTAGAGCGAGAGATGGTTCGCGTTTTAGATGGGGACACTGCTCTTGATTCGAAGGATTATCTCGAGCTGCTGACGTGGTTCCGCGCCAATCTCGCGTGGTCAGTGGTGCGTCTTGAAGAGGCAGTTTCATATAACGTACATACAGAGAGCGTCGTCATCGAGCTTATGATGAAGGACCACGTCGGGTATGATTTTTCTGGCGCATTTGGAACCCCTACGCTTCGATGCAACGTTTCATTTGGCAGTCCCAAAGGAGCACTGGTCGAAAGGCCTTTGTTTGAGTGGCTTCATGAGCGCAAAGCGTAAAGGCAGGACTCAAGGTCGAGATACTGCCGTGTCTTCTTCAACTGGTGAGTCCAGAACGATCCCCGACTCGATCAAATATCGGAACAAATGATTATTTACTCCCTTTAGAGCCAGTGAGCCTGCCGTTACATAGCCGTCAGCGGGGAATGAGACCTTCGATACATCGAACTTAATCAGGTCGAGATAGAAGCTGAAGAGCTTGCTTTCAACCGGATATACTAAGAGGTGCACCTGTTGCTGAAATAATCGTGCGGAAGCCTCAAGTACGCCACCCTGTAGCAGCGAGTACCGCTCGTCCTCAAGTAGTAAGGGTAGTAGAGCTACGCTTACTACGAATCCAATCGGTGATTGTGTGAAACGCCGTAAATAGCGTGTCAGGTGGAAAAACTCCGAGTAATTGCTCACCAGAACATTGCTACTATGCTCACAAAGTTGTGCTACCACTGTCAGGACTTCATCATCGGTCGACTGCTGAGTCCTTAATATGTTGTTGAGCGAAAGCTCAAGGACATACGCGGCCTCTTTCGCGCCTGAACCAGCGACACTCTTGAGTTGCTTTTGGCACGCTGAGATGAGGCCCGGAAACATATGGTGCAGGGCTCGAAATGAGCCGCGTTCAAGAAGTATCGGGCGTTTGTGAAAAAACTCCGTCGGTGGAACTGGTTGTTGGTTCTTATCAAAGAGTATCGCGTTTGAGAGTCCGGAGCGAAGAAGCGCGATATTTAAGAGCCTACGATCAGTTTTTTGAAATGAGGGCCCGCTCACTTCGATGTAATCGATTTCAACGCGATCGGAGCCAATACCGTCTGTGAGTCCCGCCAGGAGGGCATTTGTGTCGTGCAGGTTATAAAACGCTGCAAAAATTAGGTTGACCCCGAGGATTCCAAGAGCCTCTTGCTGTCGAACCGCCTCGGTGTCGTTCATGTTAACATGAAGTATGATCTGGTCGGCTTCCTTGGCGCCCGGGGCCGCTTGAAATCGTATGCCCATCCATCCATGCTGTTCGTTCGTCCCGGCGAAGTTTCGCGCAGACACGGTATCAGCGAACGCAAAGAACGCGGTGCTATCGCCCCGCTTAGCAGCAAGACGCTCAACTACAAGTCCATACTCGTGGTCGAGCATGGAGATGAGCCGTTCCTGGCAGACGTAACGAGTAGTTTTGCCGTATATGTTGTCGCTAACCGTCATGTCATACGCAGACATCGACTTGGCGATCGTCCCGGATGCCGCGCCTACTCGAAAGAACCAGCTCGTAACCTCTTGTCCAGCGCCGATTTCGGCGAAGCTTCCATAGCGAGTTTGATCGAGGTTGATGCGGAGAGCTTTCTGCGCTGGCTCATCCATTCGGGCTTCGGGTTGCAAGGTGGCGTTATCCATACTAGGGAAGACTAGCGGATGACGGGTAGGGCGAAAAGGGGAATCAGATCTTACTTTCTATTCTTGTCAGCCGAAGCTTCAAGTAGCGTCGAATCGATGATCATCCGTACTGCCTGCTCTACGACTTCTCGTTGACTCTTCGGGATGAGCCCCTGAGCAGCGAGTTTCTCAGCCTCTTCGGTAACCATGCTCAGTAGTTTCTCGCGTTGTTCGAACGAAATTGATGAAACCCCCGATGTCGAGCGGACGCCAGTAACACCGCTGACGCCACGAATTGCCTGAGTTTCTTTGACTTTATCGACACTTGATACCGACTCAGTCGCTTTAACTCCCTTTGTGGCTCCGCTGGAGGAGATCCCATCTACGCCATTGGTGTCTTTTTTCTTTGTCATAATTCTTCTCAGTTATGCTCGTCTTTCAGGTTTTGACTCCGGCCGGGCGAGGACGTCGGAGAAGGGGCCTTTTGATCCCTCCTTTTTGAACTTCTGCACGAGTGGTTTGAGACCCGGGCGAATTTTGGGTGCCGGGGCCGCTTTTCCGAGCGCCATGCTTTTTTGTAGGTACACCAGGAGAACTTTATGCTCTCGCATCACGTTAAGGCCATCAGTTTCCCACTCGCTCGCCACGTTTCGTAGCGATATTCCATCCCAATAAACTCGGTAGAGCAACCACTGATGTACAGGCTCAAGCGAGGCCATTACTGTTACCATTTTTCGGTAGTCGAGGAGCTCATCAGGTTGTGGATCGGTCGAGATCGCTTGGCGAGTTGCGATTATGCTCGCCCCCATGAGGAGCTCTCTGATAGCGGCACGACACTCTTGATCATCACCGGTGCCACCTTCTTGCGCTGGTAGGTGCCCATCGCGTATCTCAGGAAACACACCATAGAGCTCCGCGGACACTTCACGCGCGCGAGCCTCAGCTGAACTTTTATTCGGAACACCTCGCGACCAACCCTTTGTTTTTCGCGCCGCATCAGTTGCAGCCTCGTGGATGCGTTTGCGGGCGTATCCTCGAAAGGGGATGCCACGCGTGGGGTCAAAGCGACGTGAGCAGAAGATAAGCGCTTCCATGGCTGCTCCGTCGAGGCCATCCAGTCTCCAGTCCATATTCCAGCCGCGGGCGACCGCACGTGCGATACTTTCAGCCCATCCCTGATGCTCAATCACCAGAGCGTTAGCGTCTTCCTCGCTTAACACCTGGCGTTTCTTCGGCACGGTCTCTGTGCTCATCTGTCCTACTGGCTCCCCCCAGGGTCCCAAGCCCCATATAAGGTCCTATCGGCAGGATCTTCCTAAAACCTGTCTCTTATACACATCTCCGAGCCCACGAGACGCTACGCTATCTCGTATGCCGTCTTCTGCTTGA
>OMII01000275.1 GCA_900299055.1 Pseudomonadota bacterium
ACACTACGGTTTTGATTACGGGCGAATCGGGCACCGGAAAAGAGCTCATAGCTCGAGAGATTCATAATCGTAGTACGCGTAAGTTAAAGCCGTTCGTAGCCATTAACTGTGCAGCAATTCCTGAGAGCCTTATTGAATCTGAGCTCTTTGGTCATGAGAAAGGCGCCTTCACCCATGCGGTGGATCGGCGGTTGGGGCATTTCGAACTTGCAGACGGTGGCACGTTGTTCCTTGATGAAATTGGCGAACTCTCTCTTGCGGTACAGGTTAAACTGCTGCGCTTCCTACAAGAGCAGGAATTTTTTCGAGTCGGACGCTCAAAGCCGATATCCGTCGACGTGAGAGTGATAACTGCAACGAACCGGAACTTAGAAGATCTGGTCCGAATTAAGCAGTTTCGTCAGGATCTACTATACCGAATAAATGTAATCAATCTGCATATCCCGTCATTGCGCGACAGATCCGAGGATGTGAGAGTGCTTGCGCAGCACTGCGCAAGCCGCCTCGGCCCTCTTTATGGTGGTAGACGAGTCTCGTTTAACGAGGACGCCCTGGAGAAATTACAAACCTATCCGTGGCCGGGAAATGTTCGCGAATTAGAGAATGTTGTCGAGGGACTCTTGGCTCTAGCGCCCAACGATGAAATAGGTCCCGAGGACTTGCCGAAGAAAATAAGAGAGTCGAACTCGGTTGCTTCGGAGATAGTAAGTCCCGGCGCAATTAATTCGTCAGGACTGGCTTTCGGAGAGGCAGAGAGGATCTTTGAGACTGACATGATCGTGAAGGCTCTTAAAAAGGCAAATTTCGTCCAGACCCGCGCTGCAGAGATGCTCGGTATTAGCAGGCGCATTCTGAAATATAAAATGGACAAGCTCAATATTAATGAGTTTGGAGAGATTAAGGCGCCTGCAGGTGAGCCTGAGAACTAGGGCCTCGTCATCGCAGTCGACGCACCCGAAAACATCACTTCTTGAAGAGCGCGTCCAACGCGTCAAGGGTTGAGCTCTTGTCTTGTCCGCGTCCGGCACCGGACGCATTCCCGGAACGAAAATACTCGCAGGTGTTTCGTCGCTCCTTGTCGCGGACCCATTCCGCGGATGCCTCTCGACACTCATGATGTGAACCAGGGTCGTAGTGCGCACAATTAAGGCAAACATGGGCGTCGGCTCCGCAATGCGAGCACGTCTCACGGAATTGAACAGTGGATGACGAATTGCCCCCGAAGAGGGCGCGGTGGCAGCTGTGGCAAACGCAAGAGTTAGACATGAGCTAATAGTATATCGAGTAACACCGCAGTCGAAAGACTGGCCGTGTCCGACGACGTGGGCCGGCTTGGGGTTTGAGTTAAAACGAGGTTCGTTGGAGTGTTGCCTCGTGTTTCTTGCACAGCCTATCCCGCAACAGCATCTTAGCTATTAAAGATCTTGAGCTTTCGAGGGGTTAGGGTAATTATCGTACCCTATGAGTGATTTACTAATGAATAGCGCCTTACCAGAGCATAAAGGGCAGCAGATCCTTTCTGACGCACAGAAGAAGCTTAAGTTTTCGTGGTCTGAGCTTCGCTGGCTTGGCCGAGTAATCGTCTCGTCGGCGGATAGGTTCTACTGGGACAACGGCTTCTCAAAGGCCGCATCGCTTGCCTATTCGTCACTTCTTTCCTTGGTTCCCTTGACTGCCTTGTGCTTTGGGATCCTCGCCACGTTTGTTCATACCGCAGATCACATGAGTCAGGTGAAGGAGTTTTTTTTCAAGCAGTTCGTGCCCGGAAGTACTGCGCTTGATGCACTTCTTCCATTGATTGAAGATATGAGCGATAAGCTCGTTAAGCTCAATTACGTAGTAATTGCGACCCTTATAGCTACGTCACTGCTGCTGTTGAATTCGATTGAGTACACACTTAATCAGGTGTGGCAGGTGTTTGAGGCGCGGCGGATTACCGATCGGTTGGCGATTTTTTGCGCGATTATTGTACTGCTACCGGTATTCGCGATCTCGGGGTATTACACGAGTTCAAAGGTGGAGCCACTGTTCGCCGATCTTGGCCTCCTGAGTGCCGTATACAGAGACTCTCTCCCATTCCTTATAGATTTTCTTGCCTTTGTGGCCGTGTATTACTTAGTGCCTAAAGCACCGGTCAAGTTAATGCCTGCTGTCTTTGGAGCCGCCTCTGCGTCGCTTCTCTTCGGACTAGCCAAGCACTGGTTTGCTTTCTATCTCGTGCGCTTCACTACCTATGAACGGGTATATGAGTCGCTGGCTCTTATCCCTATCTTTCTTATTTGGTTGTACGTTTCGTGGTCGATCGTACTCTTTGGAGCGGAGATGAGCTATCAGGCGCAGCATCTGCCACGTAGCGGGCGACTTTGGAAGCGCACCTTTATGACGGTCGGTGATGGAGCGATGTTGCTGGCCGTTCAGAGTTTAGTCTTGGTCACGCGTGCTTTTCGTGCGGGCGATAAGGTTCCAAACGAGCTTGAGATAGCGGAATCTCTCGGGTGTAGTTCGATTGTCTTGAAGACTGCGTTAGACGCACTGGAGCAATCTGGAATAATCATGCGGGGCGACGGGCGTGATATGCCCTTGCTTTTGATGCGTGCGCCGGAGGCTATTTCGATGGCTGATATTCGCGATGCGGTATTCAAAAAGCGCGAGGCGATGTTCCTGGGACAAGAGGTTTCGTCGATGTATGAGTGTTTCTGTGGTAAGCGAGATCCTGGGGCGGTTTCGCTTCTCGATGTAGTAACACGAGCGTAGGGGAGGAGATGTCGTGACAATCGTTCAGACACAACTACCGAGTGGTCTCTCGGTGATTATTGAGGAGATGGACCACGTTGAATCTGCAGCGTACGACTTGGTAATGCCCGGCGGTTTTATATCAGATGCGCCGGCTCATGTCGGGGCGAGTCTCGTCTTGTCTGAGTTGATAGCCAAGGGAGCAGGCCCGTACGACTCTCGCAGTTTATCCGAGGCGTTTGATGGAGCTGGAATACGCCATGGTGAGGGGACCGGGATGGATCGCTTTACTTTGAGCGGCTCGTTGGTGGCCTCAAAGCTTGAGCGGGCACTGGAGCTCGTGAGTCATATGGTTCTTAATCCACGCTTGCCAGCCGAAGATATCGAGCCGATTCAGAGTATTCTCTTGCAGGATATTCAGGCGCTTAAGGACAGCCCCGCTAGGCGCTCCATGGTTGAGTTAACGAAGCGCTTTTATCCAGCTCCGTACAATCGCTCTTCTCTGGGAGATGCAGAAGGGATTCGATCGGTCAACCGGGCGTTAATGGCGGAGATGCACCAAAAGTTTTTTAACCCGTGCGGTGCGATTCTTTCAGTTGCGGGAAAAGTTCGCGCTCATGATGTATTGCGGGTAGTAGAGGAGCTCTTTGGCGGATGGAAGGGAGAGGCGGTGGTCCTTCCAGAGTTCGGCTCACGCCCGGCGCACGATTATTATCATATTGCTGATGACTCGGCGCAGATGCAGGTGGTAATGGCTATCCCTTCCGTGAAGTTTTCCGAGGATCTTTATTATGAAGGCAAGCTAGCCGCGAGCATCTTGGGTGCCTCGATGTTTGGACGACTGTTTGTGGAGCTCCGCGAGAAGCGTGGGTTATGTTATTCAGTATATGCGAGACATGGTGCCACGAACCTCTATGGCACAATGACCGCATACGTTGGCACGACTCCAGAGCGGGCCCAGGAGAGTCTTGACCTGCTTGTAGGGGAATTTGAGCGCCTGCGTGGGACGATCTCTCAGGATGAATTAGACCGATGCCGAACGAATCTCAAAGCAAGCTTAGTCATGGGAGAAGAGTCTCCCGGTGCGAGAGCCGGATCGAACGCGACTGACTGGTGGCTCTTGCGTCGAATACGAACGTTGGCTGAGATTAATGCGGAGATAGACCGAGTTTCGATAGAGGGATTGAACACGTTTTTAGAGCGGCACCCATTTCGACCGTGCTCGATTCTTACACTTGGGCGTACGCCTCTTTCAGTGCCATCTACTATAATCGGGAAATAGGTGTTTCATGGCGAGCTCATATCATAAAAAAGTCCTTGGGAACGGACTCACAGTGCTAGGTGAGACTAACAGCTCTAACGTAAGTTGTGCGATCGGCTATTTCGTGAGAACGGGTGCTCGTGATGAGACTGCAGCAGAGTCCGGCGTCTCCCATTTTCTCGAACACATGATGTTTAAAGGTACGCCTTCGCGCTCAGCGTTAGAAATTAACCTTGAATTAGGCAATCTCGGTGCGCAGGCGAATGCCTTCACATCCGAGGAGAATACTGTGTACTACGCGAGTGTTATCCCCGAGAGCTTTCGAGCGATGCAAGAGCTTCTGTCGGATATGCTACGCCCCTCACTGGACCCAGGTGAGTTTGACATGGAAAAAAAGGTTATACTCGAGGAGATTGCGTTGTACCAAGATAGACCCCATTTCTATCTCTTTGAGAACGCTCTAAAGGATTATTTTGGAAAACATGGAGCTGGGAACTCAGTTCTCGGTTCCCATGAGTCGGTTTCGGCGATCACACAGCCGCAGATGGTTGATTATTTCAGGCGGCGCTACTCTCCGTCTAATATGGTGCTGTGCGCGACTGGGAACTTTAATTGGGACCAGTTCGTTGCAGACGCGGAGAGGCTCACAGCGAGCTGGACTGACGAGTCGACGAGTCGAATGCTCTTACGCCACTCTGGCAAGACGAGTAACGTCAGGTACCAGAAGAAAAATCTAAACCAGTGCCACGCTTTTTTGGTTTCTGAGGGCCCAAGTGCGCAGGACCCAGAGCGGTATCCACTTGCTATCTTAGCCACGATCATGGGCGACTCGGGTGGATCAAGGATGTACTGGGAGCTTATCGACCGAGGCCTGGCCGAGTCGGCTAGCGTAGATAGTGACGAGCGTGATGGGTGTGGTTGTTTTACTGCATATGTGAGTACAACAGCCGATAAGCTTGATGAAGTTGTCAAAATAGCTCGAGATATTCTCGCCTCGCCAAAAAACTTCTCGGATGGAGATCTCGACCGCGCTAAGGCGAAAGTAGTGTCGCGTATTGTGCTTGATGGCGAGTTGCCCATGGGGCGGCTGATGGCGCTTGGCATGGAGTGGCAATATCGCAAAGAGAGTACACCACTGCGAGCAATCATCGAACGTATTCAGGCGATATCAAGGTCTGACATTGAGAAGGCGCTTGCGCGATTTCCCCTAGATACCTGGGCCGAATATCGACTCCTGCCTAGTTAGCCTCAAATCAAAAGAAAATAAAAAAGGGTAGCAACTCACGTGAGAGTCGCTACCCAAATGAGAGCCGAGAGGGGGCTTATTTAGTCGTCGTCCTCGTCATCCTCGTCTTCATCATCATCTTCTTC
>OMII01000276.1 GCA_900299055.1 Pseudomonadota bacterium
AGATGTGTATAAGAGACAGCTCCAATACATCGGCGCCTTTGTGGTTGCCACGCCGTTTGTTGTTTTTTATTCCTACACCGAAGCCCGCCTCGGTCTTCTGTGGCGTCGCTGGTTAAGTCATCGAATGCTTGCCAGTTACTTCGCCAATCGGGCCTACTACCGTCTCAATCTCCGTGGCGACATCGACAACCCTGACCAACGAATTGAGGAAGACGTCCGATCATTTTGCGGTGAGAGTCTCCGATACTCACTCACTCTCTTTAACTCATCTGTTCAGTTCTTTCTCTACGTGTACGTCTTGTGGTCTATCTCGTGGAAGCTTGTGGTTGCCGCTGGAAGCTACGCGATTATAGGGTCGCTCGTTACCTATCTCTTAGGGCGACCACTTGTCGGCCTCAACTTTGCTCAGCTAAAAAAGGAAGCGGACTATCGCTACAAGCTGATCAATATTCGCGATAGCGCTGAATCGATCGCGTTCTATGGCCGAGAGCTGCAAGAGTTCACCCGCACCCGACAACGACTAAAGTCGGCGCTTAACAACCTTTTGCAGGTCATTAATTGGAACCGAAACCTTAAATTCTTCACTACTGGGTATAATTACCTACTCGCTATTCTGCCAACAGTGATCGTGGCTCCCCTCTTCTTTGACGGACAGATCGAATTTGGAGCGGTTGGACAGGCAGGCGCTGCATTCGGATTCGTCATTAACGCTCTCTCAATCGTAGTTAATGACTTTCAAGGCCTGAGTGTGTATGCGGCGGTTATCAATCGATTAGGGTCGTTCTCCGAAGCGGTTAATCGCGCCCATGAACCGCTCTCTCCTGGGCAGCTCATTCAGACAAAAATAGGGGCACCGCTTGAGCTTTCCCGTGTCACGATACTCACCCCACGAAGAGAGCAAGTTTTAGTACGAGAACTCTCCTTCAAAATGGAGAAACGGTCAGTGCTCATCACTGGACCAAGCGGTAGCGGAAAAAGCTCGATTCTCCGAGCGATTGCCGGCCTATGGGACTCCGGCACAGGCACGATCATACGCCCAGACCTCAAAGATGCCCTATTTCTTCCACAACGGCCGTATATGGTACTGGGATCGCTTCGTTCTCAGCTTCTTTACGGCGTCCGTCGAAAGGGCCTCCTAGACCGTGAGCTGATTGCGGTTCTGGAGCAGGTGCGTCTCGGTGAGATGTTCAGGCGTGTAGGAGGACTCGAAGCAGTGCTCGATTGGCCCAACGTACTTGGGACTGGAGAGCAACAGCGCCTCTCGTTCGCACGCTTACTTTTGATCAAGCCCAAGCTCGTTTTTCTTGATGAAGCTACCACCGCAATGGATCAATCAATAGAGCAAGCGTTGTACGAGTTATTACCAAACTATGTCGAACAGGTTGTCAGCACGGGAGATCGTGTTGCACTTGGCAAACACCACGATCACGTCGTGACACTCTTGGGGGACGGTTCGTGGCAATTCGAATAATTACCCTCGTTTGTCTCCTGATCCTCGGTGCATCCCCGACCTGGTCACAGGACCGGATCAAGAAGAGCCTATTCGATGATTGTGACGCGGCGAAACTGGAGTTTTCACAGCTGAGCCGAGAGCAACGAGAGCCCCTCCTTCACTTTTTCACACGCGTTATCGGCCTGAGCACTCAGTCACCTTCAGCTCCCGAGGCGTTCGCCGTTCTTCCTGGAGCACCAAAAAGTGGCGATGTTGGACACCTGACTGGGGGCAAAGCACCAGATATGGCCGGAGCACTTTGGCAGACAACAGACGCCAAGCGCGAACTGCGCGGCAAGCGGTGCGCCCTTGAGCTATTGCAATCGGCTGGAGCGGAGGCCTTAGCAGTCCTCCCTGCGTTGGTACGAGTCTACAGCGAACAACCGCTGAGCGACGAAATCGCCGTTCACCTTGAGGAGACGGCAGCACTCATCGCCGAGCAGGCTCACAAGCAAGGATTGAGTCCGTCTTCAAGCCAATTCGACGAAATAGCGCCGCACCTTCTCAGCTCTCGGCCTCTCATCGCCCAAAATACTCTCCAGGAATTCCTCGCACTCGCTACACCGCGAGTTCTTCTTTTCTCATCGACTCACTCGGATACAGAGAACAAGGTCATCACCGACTTTCTTCACACGGTAGATCAAGATGGTTCACGCGCGTACCGCGCTTTTATCGACCTAGTACCTACCCTTACCGAGCCTCAGCTCCGACGCTTGTCTGAGACGCTTCCATTACCATCTGCTGCGTCTATGTCTGCCTTCGTCCCCGATCTCGCTCGCTTTTTACTAACACCTGAACGAGCTTCCGTATTCCTGCCTGTCGTCGCTAAAATCTGCACCCTGTCGGGTGGAATTAAGCTGGACTCCATACTCGACCCTCGCGTCTCTCCGATTTCGGTCGACTCTACCCTCCGAAATCTCCCAGTCGAGCAGGCCGCGTGCCTCATCAGCTCTTCACCGGCGCTCGGCCGCTCGTACGCAGGCCTCTTCGCTGGCACCCAGCCAACATCCACGATGGATTTCGCGCTAAGCCTTCTACCCTTGACGCACAAATCTCTATCCGCCGAGTCTCGCTCGCAGGTCCTTGCACGCCTCAAAGACATGGCTCTCGCGCCGACCATACCAATCGCGGCGCAAGCCACGAATGCACTGCGCTTTTTCCCTGAACGAAGGGCAGATAGTATAGTGATAGCCGGGCAGAATATTAAGCGCGGCTTCGAGCTCAAGGACCCATCGCAACGCGACCTTCTGGTGCAAGCTGCTTTTTCGCTCATCACAGCATTAGGCGCTCAGCGAGAGGGTGTGAAGTTTGTGGCCGCTATTTCACGAGCGCTAGAAACAAACGTTGCACGAACAGAAGCAGAGGCTCTCTCTGTCCAGATCCCCGAGATGGAGAATCGCCTCACTATGCTTGCTCGAAATAGGAGTAACTCTGCAGCGCAGCTAGCAGCACTGAGAGCGCTTAGTAATCGCACATCGATAACCAAACAGTCGGTAGCGTCTCTTGCAGAATTACTTAACCAGCGCGAGTTTCAGGATCTCGCAGCGCAAGCTCTTGCGCGAGGGGGCAGCGCTGCCGCACCAACTCTCAGGCGTATTGCTGCCCGCGCCGGGGAAAGCACCCGCCGCAGTGCTCTATCAGCTCTCGCCTTAAGCAACACGATATCAAAGCAGGAAATACCCGACCTCATATCCTTACTGCACGGTGAGGACTGTGGTCACATCGAAGACAGCATCGACCTGCTGTGCTCTTCCGCGCTTACAGGAGACCATGACCTCACAGAACAAGAGAAGCTATCTTCAATCCTCAATCGCTGCGTGGCGAGCTTCTCTGTGCCTCATCAAAAAGCTCTAGCCGGGTGTAACCCCTCCGCTCTCCTCACATCACGCCCAGGATTAGTCACCATCGCAAAAAATTCGACCTCAATCGATTTCATTACTCCAGTACTCTCGCGACTTGTCAGGAGCGCCCCTTCGACTGATCGAGACTCTACGACCGCCGCTCTTCTTGCCGAGGCGTCTGATCCCGTGCGTGAGCAGCTCGTTACCCTACTGTCGGAAATCCGTGATGTATCAAGTGAGGTGCGCGCCGCGGTGCGAACGGTAGCCACCACTACGGGCATCAAGTCCCCAGCTCTATACTTCGCCGCTATTAAAGCTCTTTCCTCAATCGGAGATAGCGAGTTCGGCTGGCAAGCGTTTTTGCAGCAGGCAATCGAAATGGTGGGGAGGGGTGAGTATCGTGAACGAATACTACCGATAGTTACCCAACTACCCTCCGACCTGGTGCTCCAGGCGGTCGTTCCGAATCTGGACAGTGAGGCACCCGAGAGGCTCATTGGAGCCTCTCTCGTGGGGGCGGCACTGGGCACGAAGGCCATCCCGATCGTATCGAAAGTCTGGCATTTACGAGAAAAACGATCTCCTGCGGTCCGGTACACAGCCACTTTAGCCCTACTCCGCATCAACCCCCTGACCCCCGATATCAGTGAATTCGTAGAACGAGTTTTGGTTAATAGGTATTACCCCCTTGCTCTGGAATTGCCCATAAACTGGGCCCAAACCGTAGCGGTAGTCGATCTCGACAAGAGCAGCTTTGGCACCTTGCGGACCGTAAGGCTTGAACAATTACTTACATCAGGCCCCCAACGCTAGGAGGGCCATTATCTGCATATAAATTGAGGGGTTAGGGATTACGTAGCGTTGCAGTTTGTGTATACTGTTTGGCGGTCCGATGGCTCGTCCCTTAGGTCCCCAAGAAAGTCATCGGGCTGGACTAATTTCTCGAACGGTTTCATAGAGTGACGATCTACTCCTTAGCTCTCCTATCCGGTATCCGCTCAAAAATATCTTCGCTTGGTTCCGCGCTTTCGAGCGCTCCAGAGGTAACGGAGAGCACCACACCATGGCGCCCCCAAGTCTTCTCGCGCGAGGCTCTTGAGGAACTAGCCTCACAGCTAGCAGATATGCACGCCGGCGGAATCGGTCATGTAGGTTCCTCGCGCGTACTACGAAGCTACCGAGCCAATCGCGCCACGCTGAAACGAGTGTATCTACGCCTAGCCGAGGCAGCTCACAAAGGCGAAACGCTTACAGCCGGAGCGGAGTGGCTCCTCGATAATTACCATGTCGTTGAGCGCCATGCCGCGCAGATTAAAAAATATCTTCCTCGCGGTTTCTTCAAAACCCTACCGCAGTTAACGCTGAGTCAGCTTCGCGGCCTGCCACGGGTATATCATTTAGCCCTTGAGTTTGTTGTACACACGGATAGCGCTCTCGATGAGCAGTTAGCTGCTTGTTTCCTAAGTGCATACCAGAAGAAGCTCGAACTATCATCCGGAGAGCTCTGGGCATTCCCGATCATGCTGCGCTTGGCGCTCCTAGAGAGCCTTCGCAGGCTTACGGTGGAAGCTGAACAGGAGTTGCTTGCGCGCCGTGACGTATTTTCTCTCGTCGATCAAGTTCTGGGAGATGAGTCCCGAACAGGCACTGAGATCATGGTGGAACTCGCTCGGCGAATTAGTGAGCGAGATAGCTTCCTCCCTCATGGAGCGATGGAGTTACTCAAACGTCTTCGTGGACGGGGTCGTAAAGCTTTTATGGCTCTTCAGTTCCTTGAGGAAAAGCTACGCGAGCGCGGGCTTGAACCCGAGGATCTGCTCCGTGCAGAAGACCACAACCAAGCGGCAAGACAGATATCTGTCGGCAACACCCTCACCTCGCTCACCGCTATCGACCAGATGAACTGGCGCGAATGGTTCGAGAGCGTCAGCCTCGCAGATCGAGTCCTCCGCCAAGACCCGGCTGGACTCTACCTTCAATCCGATTTCACCACTCGCGACGCGATGCGTCATCATGTCGAAAAAATCGCAAAGCGCATGAAGCGCACCGACTCTCAGATAGCGGCCGTAGCACTCACGTGCGCCGAGGAAGCCGCCGGTCACTGGTCAGGCTCGGATGATGCCTCGCTCGTTAGGCGTCATGTCGGACATTTTCTCATTGGCGATGGTAGACGAGATCTCGAGCGGAAACTGGCTTTCTCGCCGCCGTGGTACATCACTATTCAGCGTTTCTTAACCAAGCACGCGTTGGCGACCTACCTCGGTTCGATGTTACTCGTGACAGCAATGCTGGTCGCGTACGTATTCCTCTTGTCTGAATGGGCGGAGGTTTCCAACCTAATTGTCGCAATCACTCTTTTTGTGACGATCCTTCCGATGTCAGAGTTGGCGTCAAGCCTCGTGCAGTACCTTGTCTCGCGTTGGGTAGCTCCGCGACCTCTACCTAAACTCAATAGCGACGGCCCAATTCCACATGACGCGAAAACGATCGTAGTGGTTCACACAATCTTCAGTTCGACCGGATCCATTCAAAAAGCGATCGACGGGCTCGAGGTTCGGTTTCTCGCAAACGACGACCCGAACCTGTTATATGTGCTCATGGCCGATCTACCAGACGCCGATACCGAGCATAAGCCAGGCGATCAGGAGATAATTGAGGTGGCACGCGAGGGAATCGAGACCCTCAATGCACGCCATGCGCACGCGTCGACAAAGCGCTTTCTACTATTCTTCCGAGCTCGTCTATTTAATCCCTCGGAAGGAACCTGGATGGCGTGGGAGCGAAAGCGAGGCAAGCTCGAAGAGCTCAATCGACTTCTCCTCGGTGATTCTAACACGACCCTCAAACTTATCGTTGGCGAACTATCGCAGCTACAAGATATTCGCTACGTCATAACACTCGACAGTGACTCCCAACTCTCCCGAGATGTCGCCAAGAAGCTCATTGCGACGATCTCACACCCGATGAATCGACCTCAAATCGACGAGTCTGTAAACCGCGTCACCAATGGATACGCTTTCATCCAGCCGCGCGTCACTATATCCCTCACATCGGCGACAAACTCCTTCTTCTCTCAGCTGTTTTCTGGCCAAGCGGGCCTTGATCCGTACACGAACGTGGTGTCAGAGGTGTACCAAGATCTATTCGGAGAGGGATCTTTCTGGGGTAAGGGCATCTACGATGTTCACGCCTTTGAGCACGTTCTTCGCGATCGCGTCCCCGAAAATGCTCTCCTCAGTCACGATCTCTTCGAGGGCTCTTTTGCGCGCGTCGCACTCGCCTCGGACATCGAGCTATACGACGATTTCCCCAGCCGTTACATGGCCTATTCCAAGCGACTGCACCGCTGGGTTCGCGGCGACTGGCAGCTCTTGCCGTGGCTACTACCCACCGTACCGACCAAGAATGGCCGCGAGCGAAGCAAGCTGTCTTGGCTATCTTGGTGGAAGATGTTCGACAATCTCCGCCGAAGCCTCGTACCACCCGCTTCTCTAGCAGCCATTCTCGGCGGATGGTTGTTTCTGCCAGGCGGCCCACTCGTATGGACCGTCATCGTACTCCTAGTAATTTTGTTCCCGGTCTTCACCGGCCTCGCAGCGGTCTTTGCACTACCGAGCGTGGGGATATCATTGGGAGGCTTTTTGGGTGACATCGGTCGCGATATTTATCGCAACTCGATCCGCTCAGCTCTCGCCATTGCCTTCCTGCCGCACCAGGCTGCACTCATGCTCAACGCTATAGGCGTGACGCTATATCGCGTTCTGATTACGAAGAAGCACCTCCTTGAGTGGGAGCCTGCCGAAAGGTCTGAGAAGCGTGCCAAAAACGACAAGCGTGACTATATGCGACTGTTTGTGCCGGCAATGGCTATCATCTTCGTAGCGCTGTTCCTTTCCGGCTACCAGGACCACTCTACCCTTTTATTCTCAGTGCCATTGGTGATGTTGTGGCTCTCCTCGCCGTGGCTGATGGCTTACGCCTCGCTCCCAGTCGGAGTGGCCGCAGCACCGCCCTCACGTCCCGAGGCGCGCTACCTACGAAGCGTCGCGTTCGATACCTGGCGATTTTTCCGGGATTTCTTGCGGGCAGAATACAACTACCTTATGCCAGACAATCTGCAGGTAGTACCCAAGGAAGTGGTTGCTGAACGAACATCTCCCACAAACATCTCTCTATCAATACTGAGCGCTCAATCAGCCTACGATCTTGGCTTTATTCCCCTTCACACGGCTGTAGAGAAAATATCTCTTATTATCTCTACGATCTCCTCCATGGAGAAGTATCGCGGTCACCTGTTTAACTGGTATGCGATCCGAAACCTCGCTCCTCTGAGCCCTCGCTACATATCAACCGTTGATAGCGGAAATATGTTAGGCCACTTCTACACGCTGCTTTCAATCCTCGATCAGGCGCCTCAGAGTGGCATACTCTCACACAATCATTTTGAGGCTCTCCGGGAAAAGCTTGAGGACGCAATCTCTGCTCAATCGAGCTCTTCAGAGGAAGAATTTCGCAAATCACTACACTCCTTCAAGGATTCTATCTCAGTTCAATCCTCGAAAGGCGTAGCAAGCCATCTCGGATCCCTACTCACTCGGGGTCCGGCGATACTTGAGGCTGTTCGCTCGCTTGAGAACTCAGCGAGCACCCCGAGCCATGCCCTTCGTAACCTAGGGGTCCTACTTGAAGACCTTCTTGAGACCGGCCGGCTGGTTGCATGGTTACTGCCGCTCCAGGAGTTAGCAGCATTAGCTCGTACCTCGCAGTTGAAACACGACCCACGTGGCGATCCAATTGAGAATCTCCTCTCTAAGAGCATAGCTCTGTTACAGCAATTTGAAGGCTCTACTCCCAGCCTGGCCACACTACATGACATCCACGAAAAACTGAGTTCTGCCGTTTCAGCAGTAGGAACTAGAACGACTGGGTCTCAGGTCGAGTCAATCATACAGCGACTCGCTGCAGCTCTTGAGCACAGCTCAGTCGCGTTATCCGCTGTGGCTAGCGCGATCGCTCAAGGTCAAGAGCAAGTTCATAAGCTGATAAAAG
>OMII01000277.1 GCA_900299055.1 Pseudomonadota bacterium
CCTTGAAAGAGGCGGGGAGCGCCTGCCGGCACGGAAAAAACGCACAAGGCGCACCACTGCCGGGGCCTTGATCGCCATCGACACGGAACGGATGTCGTGGTCATATTCCTCAACGATCTCAACTTTTCCCAAAAAAAACATCGACACAGCATTCTGCCAGCTGATGATTCTCAAGGGTTCGTATGTTGCGCTCAGTAGGAGAACGGGACTCATACATCAATTAAGACGCTAAGACCGACCAAGAGGGATACAAACAAAAGCCGTACTCTAAGTATGAGGAGAGTGAAAGTGGTCGCGCAAGCCCCTCGTAGGGCTCTTTAACTCGTTGTAATTACGGTTGTAATCCTTGTCAGCTTAGTTTTCTTGGAATGCTGTCGTTGCGGCGAGGGGGAATCGGATAGGAAGGCAAAAATAGCACACCATATTTGGCCCACTTAGCTTGACACAGCGCCTTGTTACCTTTATTTTTCCCCATCGCAGCAAGGGGGCCAGTAGCTCAGCTGGTTAGAGTACACGCCTGATAAGCGTGAGGTCGGTAGTTCGAGTCTACCCTGGCCCACCAGTTGGTTGCTTGTCGAAGGGGGGAGGGATCCTTTCTTTGAGGTAGCGTCACTGGCTTAGGTGCTGCGTACGCTTTAATCGTGGGCCTGTAGCTCAGTTGGTAGAGCACCAGCCTTGCAAGCTGGGGGTCCAGAGTTCGAATCTCTGCAGGTCCACCACGATTCCTTCCAAGCCATCTCCCCATATCAGCCGCTCACCTCCAACGGGCTACTCCTAACTGCCGACGTTATGGGGGCTCGTTTAGTTCATTCCGCGAAACAGAAGGGTATTAAAACGCATGAAGTTGACCTGGCCAGGGGTGAACTCTGTTCGGCAGTTATCTCCGGTGTAGGTCATGTGGTTATGAATAGGATCGACCCCAGGCGTTTCTGGGCATGAATCTCTCCCTATCGGACAATAGTTGCCGGGGGTGGGAGGCTTCTCTCGAGGCGTGTCAGAGACAAAGTCGGTGAAAACTCCGTCACACGCGCCGGTAAACGTATGTAGTAATCCGAGCCAATGGCCAGCTTCATGAACGAGCACGTGCCCTGTATTGAAGTTGGCAAAATTGCTCCCCGGCACAGCACGGTAATTAAGCACAATCCCGTCCACCTCTGGTTGGAGTTGATACACGAAGGGGAACGTGGAGTATCCAAGGATGGTTCCCTTTTGTCCCTCTGGTGGAGCGATATCTGATACGAATACGTTGAGCGTTGTAGCTCCGCCAACTCGTAGGGCTTTCTTGGCATCGGCTTCCTGTGATGAGCCGGGTCCTAACGTGTGCCACGCAGGATTAGAGACGCGATTGATACTTGCGAGCTGAAATCGATAAGGGGTGATAGTGCCCCCTGTCTCGCCTGAGTAGGCGCGGTTAAGCACGTCAATCTGCTCGATGAGTGCATCGTCCGAGACATCACCGCCAGTGAGGGTGGAGTCCTTTTGGATGATGTGAAAGCTAACTGGAATAGTGTAGACCTTCGCCGAGGTCGATGCGGCTCTATTCACCGCCATCTTGTTGAAGTCTGAAAACAGTGAGCTTAGTTGGTTAGTTGAATCTTGATCGAGATCCCGAGTGTCACAAAGGAGTAAGTTGTCTTGTGACAAAGAGCTGCCATTGCCAGAAGAAGTTCGGCGAGAAGATGAGGCTTGGTCTTCTTCTTTGACACACCCGATCAGGGTGGCCGCTGTAAGTAGTAAGGCAAAAGCGGTGCCCCTGCAGATAGAAGATTTTCTGGTGCGCATATGAGGGATATTGGCGATTAGCTCTGGGGTGTGCTGTTGCAGCCCACTGGCAGCCTGATAGAGCGTGAATAGCGCAGATTCGAACAGCTACGAGAGTTGTCCGGCCATCGTACGTTCATGCCGCTTAAGGGCTTCGATATCAACAACGATGGCGCGGTCATCTATGTATGGAACTACGAGGCTTCGCTGGTCTCCTGGAAGGGCAGCAAGCTTTCTTCCCAGATATTCTTCTGGGCGATACTGAGCCAAGTCTTTCACCAGGAAGTTGAAAGGAGCGTAGTATTTGGCTTTCTTAAGACGATCGCCTAACAAGCTTGCCCGGTCGAAGACAAAGTATGATACGTGCTCTGCTTCGAGCAGATTAAGAAGTTCGTGGGAGCTTCTAGCATAGTTTGCGCGCAATGAAATCTCCATGCGTCTCTTAGCTTCGTGCCAGTATCCTGAGTAGAACGGGTGTGCGGTTTCGGAGGTTATGTATCCGTTTCGCTCCCCAAAAAGCTGTACAGGGTCAATAAAAACTGGCTCTCCGGCTATCGTCGCGTCTGGTGGGGTGTGTGTCTTTATCCATTCGAAAACGTGACCTCGCTTAAATCGATGATAGTTAAAATTTGCTGATCCGTAGAGGCCGGTGCCGGATCCGGAGAAGATGCCCAGTGCCAGAATGCTTAGTCCGGCAAAGCCCAGCAGGGATTTTTTCTGTGAAATGCCACCGTGAGGACCTGTAGATTCGCTACGCCCAATAATCACCCGCCAGGTAGCAGCTGAAAAAGCGATGATTGAAAGAATTGCGAACGGAAACTGTAGATGTCTGTCGGGGACAAAGAGCTTAAATGCAAATACCCGTGAAGCAACGTACACAAGTGCAGATGCGAGCCCGTACGCAAGTAACGACGCAGGAAAAGCGACAAGACCGCGCACCGCCCCAAGTATCGCAATTCCAATAGCTAGGCCAATGACTAGTAGTGGACCACTACGCTTCCACACCAGGGGGGATTCATAGAGTCGCGGCGTGTGAAAAGCTTGTAGAGCAAAGGAGGCGACCTCTCTGCTAGCGGGCTTGAAGGGTACGAATGGAAACCGCCCGCGTGGTTCCTTGGCTGAAAACTCAGGGCGAGACAGAGTTTCTTCATAGGTTGCCATATCGCCGAATTCCTCCGGCTTTGCGACCGCCCACGCGGTGATTGCAATGAAAACGGGTCCGAGCAGACAGAACCGAAGGAAGGGTCGTAGCGTCTGTGTGCGAGTCGCTGGAAGGGCGAGGCCCCATAGGAGGTAGAGTCCATAAGCGAGACACACGGCTACCACTGAAGGCGGATGAATAAGACATCCGATTCCTATCACTGTTAGAATACCGGCGTGATTTTTACGCACTGCAAAGTAGAGAAAGCTCGCGATTACTGGGGCGGCCCAACCACGAGGCAATCCGCCGGTGATGCGTTGCACTATGTGGCGGGTATGAAGAAACCAGATCATGGCAAAGATGGCTGGTGCGATACTACCCGATAGATGTCGAACCGCCGCGTATATGAATCCGACAGCCACTGCCAGCTGAACAAGCATCAACCAGTGCCCTGTTGTAATCGCATCACCTGACACCAGTGTGATGCCGTAACCAAGCCAGTAGTGTAGCGGCGGAATGTAGTTAAACATCATGCGACTCGCGAAGTCGTTTTCAAACGCTCCCGGTCGTACTGCTCTGATGAAAGGGTAGGTTTGCTGCGTGGAGTCATCAGTAACCCAATCGGGGTTAAACCAATATTGAGCTACGCCGCGAGCACTAGGTGCACTGCCCCACAAAAAAAAGAAGAGATAGATACACAGGAGAACGACAGAGAGAATATCAGAGATAGTCGCGCGTTGGAGCCACCCGAGTGGTCTCGATGCAATATCGGAGTTCGCCGGAGTATCTCGAGGAGGGCATTCCCGATTTGTTGTATCCACCGAACTCATAGAGCTGCGTCTCAGACGTTGAAGCGGAAGTGGACTATGTCTCCATCCTTCATTAGATATTCTTTGCCCTCTGTGCGCTGTTTACCCCCCTCCTTGGCTTTGACCTCTCCGCCTGCCTCGACGTAGTCGTTGTACCCGATGACTTCGGCCCGGATAAAGCCTCGCTCAAAGTCGGAGTGAATTTTTCCAGCACATTGTGGTGCGGTGCTGCCTGCTTGGGCAGTCCAGGCGTGGCACTCCTTTGGGCCCACAGTGAAGAAAGTTATAAGGTCAAGGAGCTGGTATCCAGCTACCGTGAGGCGATCGAGGCCAGATGTACTGACACCAAGCGAGCCGAGGAACTCCTTGCGCTCCTCTGCATTTAACTCGGCGATCTCCGCTTCAACCTGTCCTGAAATAGTCACCATGGGCGCGTTGTGCTCTTTTGCATACGCCGCCAAATCGTCAACCGGCAGTGGTCCACCAATAGCGGGTTCACGGGCTATTTCACCCTCAGGAACATTGGCAACGAACAAGACTGGTTTGGATGTCAGCAAATTGCCGGCTATTTCTACATAATCCTCGGGAGTGCCTGGTAGTTGGCCTGATGTCTTCAGCGTTCGCGCGGGCTTGCCTTGCCCCAACCACGATTCGAGAGCCTCTACCAGCGCGAGCTTACCTTTTGCGAGCTTGTCGCCGGTCTTGGCGGCTTTTTCAACCTTCAATTTTAGTTTTTGTATCGCGTCGAAGTCCGACAGAATCAGCTCTGTGTCAATTGTCTCTACATCGCGCCTGGGATTTACGGAGCCATCGACGTGCACGATGTTTTCATCATCGAAGCATCGAACGACGTGAGCGATGGCATCTACGCTCCGAATGTGGCCAAGAAACTGGTTGCCCAGCCCCTCACCCTTCGAGGCGCCGCGAATCAGCCCTGCGATATCGACAAACGTGATCTGAGTCGGAATGAGTTTGCCTGACTTCGCTATTCCAGCAAGGATTTCAAGGCGTGGATCGGGAACGGGTACCGCCCCTGTATTTGGCTCGATCGTACAAAACGGGAAATTAGCTGCTGCCGCCTTCGCGGAAGTGAGGGCGTTAAAGATTGTTGACTTTCCGACGTTAGGAAGGCCGACGATACCGCACGTGAAACCCATGGAATCCTCTTACGTGTTAAATCGGGGTGAATGTGGTTCTCGCAGAAATCTCTGAGTCCGTAGAGGTACCATGGTAGAACGGGGATTACAACCGCACGAGGTCATTTTCTGTAAATGATTTTAGAAGGTTAGGGTGATTTCTGTGAATTATCCGTGAAATCTTATGTGGCGCACGTACGTGGGGGACAGCATACCGGAGTAGTCATTGCAGCAAAGATACTCAGGCGGTGCTGTCCGAAAGAAATTTGGAGTCGCTATATAGTTTTATCTCGTGCGAGAGGTCCGGCGGTCTGAGTATAAAGACACGTGAGTCGCGTGATAGTAAGAAGTATTGTAGCAAGATGGAGTACATCATGAGAGTGGGGCGCACGATCAGTAATTTGGCGAGTATGGTTCTGTTCGTGGCAGGATTCACTCTGCAAGGATGTGGTGGTGGCTCGAGCGACAGCGCAGATCCGTGTACTAGTCTACTCATCGCCGGAGGTAATGAGTGTGAGGCCCGTCCGATCGAGGTTGCGGGAGTGCTATCTGACGTGGGGTTTTGTACGGGGACGTTTATATCGACTCGACACATACTCACAGCGGCACACTGTTTGCCCGCGTCCAATTCCAGGATAACTGTAGTGACCAAAGGGTTTTCCGCTGAAACAACAACTGCTCGTGCGCATCCAGGCTTTTCAAAGGGGATTATCTCACCTTTTGATGTCGCGATCATAACTCTCAATGAGGATGCTCC
>OMII01000278.1 GCA_900299055.1 Pseudomonadota bacterium
CCTCTTGTCGAGCAGCGAGTACCGTCTCTCTTAATAGAAGTTGTTCATCAACATCTAACTGAGGAGTGATTCGGGCCATCAACGAGGCAAGTGGACCTGAAAATGAGTGCGCATCCAGTTTTGCTATCGAGACAAGGTGCGACAAGGCGTGCTTGCTTTTTAGCCTCGCAAGAAAACGATAATGACGCAGCAACTCATGAGGGCGGGAACGTAGCAACTTAGAGATTCTATGTCGCCATGAAATCGATCGGGCCCCAAAAAAATCTTTTTCAAGCAACAACACTCTTATATCATGAAGAGCTGCCTGATGAGCTACCAACGCACCCGTGAGACCTCCACCCAGAATCAAAAGATCCACGTTAGGGTTTTCATGGAGAGCCTCTAGCGCCTCCTCACGACTCGGCAATGTCGAAAACGGCAGCTCCTGATTACGGTCGCTATTTCCACCAAGATTGTAGAGAGAGAGAAGCGAACTATTCATATATGCGCGCACGCCAGCCGACACTTCCGGGCACCTGAACCTGCCACGATCCCACACCGACATCGGTGAATACACACTCACCTTGGGGCGATACCGAAACCCGTTTCTCTGCAGCCAGCCCATCAACATTGACCGCTACACATTCCCCCTGCGTAGAAGAGCTGAGGGAGATTACTAATCGGGCGTTTCCGCGCACTACTTTTACCGCCCGGACGAGTCCTCCGGCGTCAACGACCCGAATCTCAGCGGCAACACCGAGTCGCGGCCCGATCACCGCCGAGAAGATTACCGTTCCCACGCACACCAAAAATCTTCTCATAGTCCAATATCTCTCCTGACCCGCCGGCCTCGCAGCTGAATAACATCAACACTCTTATAGGCAAGAGCTCGTGCCTCCTCTACAGACGTAGCTACACCCACCACACTCAGAGTCCTGCCACCTCCAGACAGAATCTTGGAGTTCTCCGCCTGAAGCGTTGATGCGTGAAACACCACTGTGTTTGGCACCAGCGCGGCAAGCTCTAGCCCTGTAATCTGGTCACCCCTACGAGGAGCCTCAGGATACCCATCTGAGGCAATCACAACGCAGGTCGCTACACTCTTTGACCACTGCAGAGAAGGAGCCTCAGCTCGTGCACCACTCATCCACTCATAAAGCTCGACCGGTTCGCTAACGAGACGGACCATTATGGATTGACACTCTGGATCGCCGAGTCGCGTATTATACTCTAGCACCTTAATCCCCTGCTCGCGGGGTAGACGCGAATCAACCATAAGACCGGCGTACAAAAATCCTTTAAAAGGAGTCCCTCGAGCCTTCATCGTCTCTACGATCGGCAGCGCACAGTTAACACGAATCCATTCGAGATCAGCCTCTGAGATACGAGGCGTTGGGCACACCGAGCCCATACCACCTGTGTTCGGACCTTCATCGTTGTCAGCAAGGCGTTTGTAATCATGGGCGGGCGCAAGAGGAATCGCATCGTCTCCGTTACAGGCGAAGATGCAGCTCACCTCGACTCCCTCAAGAAACTCCTCTACCACTACGCGACTCGCCCGCAATGAGCCAAAAAGCATCTCGATCGCGTCGCTGAACTCAGTGTTGTTTTGGATCACAAAGACCCCTTTGCCAGATGCGAGACCATCCGCCTTAAGCACCAGTGGAGATCCCCTCGTCGCGCAAAATGCCTCCACCTCTTCACGAGTCTTAAACACATGGTATGCGGCCGTGGGGACTCCCGCGGCAACCATGACTTCCTTGGCAAAGGATTTCGACGTCTCAAGCTGGGCGGCAACCTGTGATGGCCCGACGATGCGCAGCCCTTTTGCCTCAAACGCATCAACTATTCCAGCTGCGAGAGCTGCTTCCGGCCCTACTACCGTAAGATCGACTCCTCGATCGACAGCAATCGCTAAGAGCTCATCGACTGCACTCACATTACTTGGAAGACACGTCGCTACTGAAGCTATTCCAGGATTGCCCGGAGCACAGAACACCTGAGAAACGCTCCTCGATGAAGCAAGCCTCCAGCAGATCGCGTGCTCTCTGGCTCCACTACCTATGACGAGAACCTTCATACGGCACACTCCATATTCACGCTATTAATGCCTAAAGTGACGATCCGCGGCGAAAAACAAACTAACATTCTTGTGCATCGCGGCAGTCTTGACGTCTTCATCGCGTCGAGCTCCCGCGGGTGACACCACACAGGTAATACCCTCTTCAGCCAGAGTCTCCACAGAATCTGGAAACGGGAAGAAGGCATCAGATGCTGCGACTGCTCCGTTGAGCAGATGCCCATGCGTCTTCGCCTTTCTTAGCGCGAGTTCAACTGAGTCTATGCGGCTCATTTGCCCAGCACCAACACCGATTAACAGACCATCCCGGACAAGAACGATAGCATTTGACTTAACATGACCACATATCCGCCACGCTAACTCCAGATCGGCTAACTCATCATCGGTCGGCACTCGGGGCGTAACAAGTTTGGCATGCGCTATCCGCGAGCGCTCGATGTCAGGCTCCTGAACAAGCACTGCCCCTGCCACCGTGCGCACCTCGAGACCACTAAGTGCTTCATTTGATATCTCGATTACTCTGAGATTTTTACTGGTCTTTAGCACTTCAAGCGCATCTGGAGCATAGCTCGGCGCGATGACTATCTCAGCGAAATCTCCTCGTATCTCCTCTGCAGACTCCTTGTCTACTTGCCGATTCATCACGACTATTCCACCAAAATGGCTGCGTGGGTCACAATCCTTCGCGCGCTCAATCGCTCGCTTAAGCGTCTCCGCCGTAGCAACTCCGCATGGATTTAGATGCTTAAGAATCGCCACTGATATTCGCTCCTGCGGCAGATCCGCTAGCAATCGAACTGCCGCATCAAAGTCGAGCATATTGTTATACGAGAGCTCTTTACCTCCCAACTGACGCCATGATGGCCCGCCAAAAAGTGGTATAGTCGAACCGCGGACTTTGTATACAGCGGCCTCTTGATGTGGATTTTCGCCGTAGCGAAGCTCGGCGCTCTTTTCAAGCGCCAGCGCGCAACTCGCCGGAAATTTCGTCCGCTCGGCAGCTTCACCACCCAGGCCAGCAAAATATCGTCCTATCGTACCGTCATACTCCGAGAGCGTTCCAAAAACCTTCGCAGCTAGTTTTCTTCGAAATTCCAATGGAAACGGGTCGGCGTTCGATGGGGATGCATCGAGGAAACTTATAGCGCTGGCGTAATCTGCGGGATCAATCAGCGGCAACACGAATCGATGATTCTTCGCCGCGGCGCGAATCATGGTGGGACCACCAACATCTACAAGCTCAGTCATCTCCTCTGGGTTAGCCGCTTTTTCGCTATTAACATAGGTAAGAAATGGGTAGAGATTTACCACCACTATATCAATCCCATCGATAGCGGCCTGCTGCATTTGCTCAAGGTGGTGCGGTTGATCTCGACGCGCCAAAATCCCACCGTGTATCTTAGGGTGAAGGGTTTTGACCCGTCCATCGAGAAGCTCGGCGAGACCGGTGTAAGATTCCACACTCGTCCATGGCACTCCGGCTTCTTTCAGCGCTTTGCCTGTGCCTGAGGTAGCTAACAGCGTATATCCTCGCGCGTGGAGCGCTTGCGCCAATTCAGACAACCCAGTGCGATCGGAGACGCTCAAAAGCGCGACTTTTTTCATAGTTCCTCCCAGTCTTCAGCCACAGAGAGGATAGCCCGGACTCTGGCAAGTTTCCAGTGATATACCCCTTGAATCACCGCCTGCTGGATGTATCTCGCCGAGGCTCAGCGGTCGCCTATGTTTGTCTTCTCCAGCGTGTGCAGTCGCTTGATCTCATCCTCAAGACGGATACGGAGCGTGGCCTGCAGGGCTCTTCTCTTCAAGGGATCGTCTTCTGCGATCCCCGTGAGCACCTCAAGGTCGCGCTTAGCCGTTTGAAGCTCCCTCCAGAGGATATCCTGTTTGGTTTTTAACCCCTCATATTCGCGGTAGCTCTTGCCAAAGAGCCCTGCCACCGCCTTCCGGACCTCATCTTTGAGCTCGCGTTTTAATTCATCACGTTTACGCGCCAGCGACTCTAGCTCAATTCGTCGAGACTCATCGTTCGGATGCAGCTCTGAAGCATCCGCTTTCTCCCCATACTGATACGAGAGCGACGAGAGAAGTGCCATTTTTTGTTTGACGGCTTCGGAGTAGGCGCCAACCTTCTCCAACTCACCCGGATAGGCGAAGACATCAGGGTCTTCCAGCCTTACTTGCCGTCTCACCCACAACGTTACTGCCCGCGACGCCGCATCAAGACTTGTGTTCAGCGCCTGATACTCTCTGGACAGTGCGTCGTAACGCACCTTGGCAGCCGCCGCATTGTCCGCAGCACCTGCGGAGGGCGGATTATCCAGAAGCGAAATCTGGGAGCGCAGCGTCGCTATTGATTGCGTCAACTCTTCTCGCTTCCTCGGTCGCTCCAAACTACCCGAGTTTGAGGCCTCATCCGACGTCTTATCAACCCGGCGTATCTGCCTGGCCAATTCCAAGAGCGGGCCTTCGTCGTTTTCACCGACATCGACACCCGCCTCCGGAGCTGCCGGAGGATCTCCAGCCTGTAGCCGCTCATCAGCCTCACTAGCCCGCTCTGGCTGCTTACTCCAAAACAAATGACGCGTCACACTCCCGAGTACTAGCCCGATGCCCAAGGTAAGCCCGAGCATAAACAACATCGGTGTCGACGTTGAAAGCGTACGCCCGTCCGTTGCCCGCCCCCTACTCTCTTTTCGAACTCGCTTCGTCTCTGCCGGCTCCTGGACTATTGGCGGCACTGCCCCCACTCGTCGCTCTGCCTCATGTACTGCCTCATCGCTTTCGAGCACTGCCTTATCCTCGACCGTACCTGCAGCGCCCCCTGTGGATACGGTTCGATCCCGTACTGCCTCACCTCCTACCGAAATCACAACAGCCGTAATATTGTCGGATCCTCCGCGCTGATTGGCCAAATTAATCAAAATCTGATTAGCATCGTCGAGCGGGTTCTGGTTGACCACCGCCATGATGTCAGCCTCAGGAACTAAATTATAGAGCCCATCCGAGCAAAGAACGTAGCAATCACCATCAATAGGCTTTTCCGCGAGGAAGCGACACTCCACCTCGACCTCGGCAACTGGCCCCAACGATCGTGTGAGCATATGCGATACTGGATGGTGCTCTGCGTCTTTCTCTTCAAGTGCCCCCGACCTGACCAACTCCCGAACTAATGTATGGTCCTCAGATATTTGCTCGATGACCCCGTCTCGAATCCGATATGCGCGAGAATCTCCAACATTCACCTCCAGCACCGCTGATGGGGTGAAAATAAGACCGACAAGGGTCGTTCCCATGCCTGCATAACGCGGGTCGTTACTGCCACGATCGAATATCTGCTTATTAATCGATTTGACGAGCTCGATAATACGCTCGGGCGCAATCTTGTACCCGGGTTTGGCAAGCTCAGCCTCCAGCGCGGCTATCGCCATTCGCGACGCAATTGCTCCCCCGTGAGCGCCGCCCATACCATCTGCCACAAAGAACGCAGAGAAATCGGTCCCGCGAACCACCCCGAACGAATCTTGATTCTCCTCCCGCCGCATACCGACATCGGTGCCGGCTGCACACCTCAACAGACTAATCTGAAAACCCGATTCGGCAGATGTCGATGTCACCATGCGAGAGGCCTCGCCTTGTATCTCTTCCGCTACTTAACTTTGCGGATAAATGGAGTACCCGAAATGAATGACTCCCCCTTAAGTTGAGAGACGAGCCTATCAGCCTGGACTTTATTCTCCTCTGGGCCAACAAGAACTCTGAAGAAGCTCTGTCCCGCCACCGCGGTAGGCTCAACCACAACGGGAAAACCAGATCGCTTGAGCTTCTTAGCAATCGCCTCCGCTTCATTGAGCGTTTTCGGTGCCGCAATCTGGGCGAAATACCCACTCGGCACTACTTTGCGCACCATCGAAGCAGCATCGCTTTTCTTTGGTGCCTCTACCGCACCATCCGATGACAGTGCGTCTTTTGCACTCTCTACACGAGCCTTCGCTATGCGTTCATCCAAAAGCGCATCTACCGCCTTATCCTTTGAGACCACTCCCGTCGTGGGTAGAGTCTTTGCGTCCGCCTTGGCCACCTCCGAAGGCTTCGAACCGCCCAGCATCCGCACATTCTCGGATGGTTTAGCGACATCTGGCCCGGCATCAGAGCCTATAATCAACTCCGAACCTACCGCATCCTCTCCGAAAAAGTTCACCAGATCCTCTCGGGCAGTATCGTTCCCGCTCGGTTGCTCCTGCCGAGCGGCACTACCGCCTGGCGCCTTGGCCACAGCCACGTCGGCTTTCTCATCGAGCAGACGAGGAGTTTTTTGATTCATACCTCCCCGTGCAACTGCAGCGTCTTGCGCTTCACCTCCATCAGCCATAACAGCTGGGGAGTTCAACTTGTCGTAAATCTTATCCTGACTCTGCGGCGATGACTCAGGGAAGAC
>OMII01000279.1 GCA_900299055.1 Pseudomonadota bacterium
AATTGAGTCACTCAAGGGCCTCTACGCGAATCAGAGAAATAGCATCCAGAGAACAATAGCTCGCGCCTACTTCAGAAACACAGGTGTTACCAAGAGGGGTGACTCACTTGTGAAACAGGCCAAGGATCTTGAGCAACAAGGACTGGCGGCTCTCGCCAAGGTTCCAAGATTCGAGACACAATGTAAGTAGTGACAAAACTACTGAACAAAAAGGGGGCCTTTGGCCCCCTTTTTTTTGACGACTCCCTCAATTACTTTCATTCGTCCATGCTACTACGGCTAATCGCTCTGCTACGAGCGACGAATAGGGCACTGATCAGGAACCGGATCGGCATCCGGAGTCGGCTGGGTGCCTGGAACGTGCTCTGGTGCCTCGTCTGGACGTGGCACTGGAGTCGTATCAGGAGTTGTGTCGGGCTTGGTGTCGGGCTCGACGGTTGGTGTCGCCGGCTCTGTCGCGGACTGAGCCTGTCGCAGATATGACCTTAGGTCCGCCGCTGAAAAATCACACTCTGCGTACACCTCTCCAGATTTTGTAATCGCTGGATCTCTATGCTCTGATGGCACTCGCTGTACATGAGTCGCTGTCATAAATATTCTCTCACCATTTACTCGTAAATCGAAAATGCTCCATGTCTCATGAGGAACCGAGGCTCCCATCCCGTGCTATTTCTATCGAAAAACGGAACGACGTGCTCCGCCCAAATGGCCCGTTCCTCCTCTCCTGACCCATCTCCATCTTTGGGCAGCTGGAATGTACCAGCCTCTGTCTTTAAAATCATCGACGCAGTATCCAGATGAAATTTTCTCCGGGCAAGGGGCGGAAGAGAGTTCGGATCCAGTACCCACGCAAAGTGGAGCTCCGGGAACTGCTCAAATTGCCATCGCTGCTCACGCCCGCCGTGATGCCATCTATAACTCTCCTGCAGCATTCGGAAGCGATACTCATGAACGAGCCGCTCTGGTGCTTCTCCACCAGCCTCTGCCACCTCATCATCTTGATCGTTTTCATCCTGCTCTTCATCCTGCTCCCTTAAATCTGCATCCTTGGCCAAGGTAGAACCCATCTTGTAAAAGGAAAGCGCGAACCGAAAGGCACTCAAATAATCCTGCAACGGTCTAAAGACTTCCAAAACATCGTAGTGGAGAGCTCGCGCATAGTTTAGTTGCTCATCGAGCGATTTACCCATCGACGAGTGATGTCCCAAGCGGAATGATTTGTGAATATGTCCCCATGAGTCTGTCCAGCCAGCCGACGCTCCCGCTGTAAGCTGCCATTCATAGTGCGGCAACGAGCGAGGAAGAAACGCGTTGCATAGCCCCCCGCCGATTACTGAGCCATAGGTTAAATCAAGCAAATTGAGTTTCCGGCGTTGGCACGCAGCCAAAAGACCTTGATAACTGAAATCCGCCTTGGCGATGTCTGTTCTCGTCTTTTCTAAGCCACGAAAGTCATTAGCATCGATCAGCGAATTGCCGAGTAGCTCGTTGATGATAGTAGTTGGGATTCCCAGCGCTGCCTGCGTATATGGAGCAAAGTGGCGATTGTAAACTGCGTAGCAGTATGGAACTCCATCAAGGACATAGCGGCGCTCTGGGGGTGGCACGACTATCTGCAGCCCTCGAAGCGGCAAGAAACCACATCTGCCAAAGTCCTGCATACTAAACTCGTGGAAATAATCGCTGGCGAAGAGCCCCTGCCCCTCGAGCCATCTCCAGTGCGGCGATGTCTTTCCTCTCTCTTTCCAGCGCTGGTCCACAGAGAACACTCTATCTACTTTAATCCCCGAAATATAAAATCCCTTTCCTGGAAAGTGAGAATTATCGCTTGAGTTGACGATGTATGTTTTCTCGGCTGAGTCCAGACCAAACCTCACTAACATCGGAGGAACTGGGTCGAAGCGGCTCGTACGCGGCAGTCCTCGTGTATCGAGCGCCATACCACCAAACCCTTTACTATCCCGAAAAGCCCGATCAACGACCTGCATCGTCTCGTTGAAATGCCTCTTCGCCTCCGCGGTCCCCTGGACATACGGAGGTCCTCCCATATTAAACTCCTTGCCCATCAAGCCTCGCGCCCAGGCCTTTCTGTCCTCGTCAGACGCGTTGCGCATGATGTCTGTCAGCGCGTGCATCTTTAAGTCTCTCAAAACGGTGTGAAACTCCTGAAGAGAACCGACTCCACCCTCAGCAAGGATTAACTTCAGTTTGTGCACCATGGCTGGATTATCGGTAAGACCGAAACCCTGATCGGTAATTTCATTCAAGGTCCTGCGAAGGTCCTTTACGTGCTCATGCGGGTTTTTTGCTCCTTCAACGAGTGCCGCTGCCCGCAGCTTTTCACTAAAGCCAGTCATTCCGACGAGAAAATGGACCAAGAGCGCTTGTGGCACTTCTCCAGCCTTCATATATCGATCGATAAACGGGTGTGAAAGTAAATCGTATGGAAGTCCTCGCTCTCCACCTGACAATGGAGCTTCCTGCAGGGCAAACATCAGCTCTGTCGCGGCACGCCACGTCTCTTTCGCCGGAGCCCCGTCCTCAGCTATCTCCGCATCGAGATCAAATATGGACTTGCACAGGCGCCGCAGTGAATAGCCTCTCTCACGACAGCCCTCTATCGACTTTCCAATTGCTACCCAGGCTTGATCCGACACCTGCTCCGGAGCGGTGCACATTTGAGCAACGTCCGAACATTCGAATCTCTCATGTGACGCATTTTCCGGATTTGCAAGCATCGTCAAGACTCTAGCGGCAGGAGATTTGACTCCACCATCAGCGGCTGCTGCAAGTAAGTTCAGAGTTCTGCGTTCCTCATCCGGTGATAATCGACGAGCAGGCGTCTCTGGCGGTGCAGGTCGGCGTTCAGGCGACAATGTATGCAATAGTCGAAGGGTCTCCTCAGCACGATCAAACGAGGGGGAGTCGGATGGCTCTTCTAGCAACTCACGTGCTATCGCAACTCCAAAGAAATCGAGCGGTACGTGCGCTGAGCCTAATTGCTCCATAGCACGCTGCCTCTGACTCCAAACGCCTTCAGGATTCTCTTTGTCTCCTTTTACAACGCTGAGCTCTCTAAAGTTGCGAAACACCTCACCTAACGGGAATCCATGAAATATCTGATAATTAACGATGGTGTGAAGCAGTGAAACCCCCCGCGGGTGCAATTCGCGGTCTAACGTAGGGTATGCGTCGTACAACGCGTCACCATCTAATCCAAGCTTTCGGTGATGCGCTACCGCTTTAACAAGGCATTCCGCTAGCCCATCGGTCCGCAGCAAGCGGGTGACCAAGTCACTGCTCGTCTTACAATCGCCGTTGAATGGTTCGGCAACTACATCAGCACAGTTGAGAAGAGATACTAGATAGCGATAGTTTCGCTCCGATGGATCTTTGAGGTGAGCTTGCAATAAATCTTTTGTTACATACGACAGATCGGGGACTTCTTCACCCAGACTCTTACTCAAAATAACGAAGTTGGACCAAAAATCCCGCCCCCTTCCCCTTACCTCGACATGACTGACTACTTCTGCAACTGCCGACACAACGCCATCAAATGCTCTGCCCTTCGGTATTTGGCGGTTGAGCATATCAGCTATATCACTCCACTTTGCGGGTGACACATCTGGATTCATCGCTAAGGAACAGAGCGTTCGGATAATTTGCTGCGGATTATCAACTCTCCGATCAATCTGGTGGAGCACCATGCCAAACGTCTTTGTCATCGCAGGGTTCGGATACGACGAGACTATCGATTGAAGGGCGCGAAGTTCGGCACGCTCGAACTTTTCGGAATCCTGCGCAAGCCGCACCAACTCTTGCACCGCTTTTACGTGATCTCCGAGGGCCTCGGCGTAGGCACGCCTATCCGCTTTAATAAATTGATCCACGTGCGAGCGTGTAACCAGGTGAAGCGCCGCATTATGTGGTCGAAGGGTTTCAATTAGCCCTACGTAGCTCAACATTCCCTGCTTACGATCAAGAGCATTGCCCCATGAATCGTAGAGCTTTCCAA
>OMII01000280.1 GCA_900299055.1 Pseudomonadota bacterium
GCATTTGTTCCCTACGCAGCGCTAGAGTTGCCGGTTGGAAGGTGTGACGTTGAGTTCGTTATTTCAATCGTCGATGGTGAGGGGGAAGAGATCATTACGACCACACGGTCGGAAAGTATATGCGTCCCGCGAAGAGATGCAGTGCCTTTTGTAGCTCCAGCGCCGCACACAGCAGGAATGTGGCCACACGATGTAGTTTCTGGTGATAAGATCAGCGAACTCGCGGTTTCAAGTGGATTTAAAATGGTCGCGGGATGGGAGCGACATACTGTTTCGGTGCAATTCGATCTCTCCTTGTTCATGCACGCGAACGAGAGCGTGATGCTTGAGTGTCGTTTTGTTGACAAGAAGGGTGATATCGTTGAGCTCTCCTCGCTAGGAATCCCTTTTGTCGCGTCTGAACTCAACGTGCCAGTCGAGTCAGTCTCATCATATCGATATCGACGAGTTTTACATCCGAAGAGCGCATGGGCGTTTTATCGTGGATTGTCGATCGATATCCCGGTTGAGTTCCTGTTGCTAGAGCCGGGGGCCCACGATCTTACGTGTGAGTTGCTGATAGCTTCCGCGGATGATCGCGTTCTTGCGGGTGATATGAGCCGGGTGCTGATTGTGGTGCCCGATCGAGATACTCGCGCAGATGAGAGTATCGAGTCGCAAGCCCTCTCAACTTCGCGAGCGACACAGGCTTCCTCGGTTGATCTAGAGTCTATAGAGGTTGATGCGAATTGGGAGTTTGCGGGGGATGAAAGCATTCGTGTGCAAGCGAATTTTTCACCTCGCAACGCGGGACATCGAATAGCAGATCTGGCAGCTGGTCGAGTCGGAGAGCTCTTTTCTCCGTATCGGGTGGAAATATCGCTTGAAAGGGAAGACGGACACGCATTACTTCAGGCCTTCACTGACTCCCTAGGCATGAGTTTTAAGCCGGTAACAAGGGCTGTTTGTGTCGAAGGGCACGCGGGTTCCCTTGAGCATTCGGTGGTAGCGAATTTCTCAAAGCAAGAGGTGCTCGGGTGGTCCGTAGGGCTCGAAGGCGCACGAGTAGGGGCGAAAACGAGACTTTTCGCCCGTGTTACTGCCCTCACTCCATCGGGTGAGGTACTGGTTTCTCAGCAGAAGGAGTTCTTTGTGAAGCCAATAGCCTCGGGAGGAAGGCACGTTCTTGAAATTCGTGATCCAGCACCGATGATAGTGGATGCAGTCGCTGATACCTATGTTCAGGCCGGCAAGCTCTCGGTGCGAGCGCTTGTGAATGTGCCCTTTGGGGAGTTCATGGACGAGGGGCTCGATATTCAATGCGCATTGATACGACCCGACGGAAAGCGCGAGGTGCTCGGACGAAAGACGATTGGCACACAGCAAAGCGCGATGTGGATCCGTCAACAGATGGGACTGAGCCAATTTTTGGTAGTTTTCGAACAGGTGGTTGGTAGTTTTGCGGATACAAGTGTACCCACAGTTGAGCTCTCAATTCATTCGGCCGCGGGGCAGGAGCTCCATAGAGTGCGACATCTCATTCGTTTAGCAGGAGTTCTCCACGATTCAGAGATAGTAGCAGCGGAATCTGAAAGCGAAACTGGTGTTGGAGCTAGTTTAGAAGCGGATTTCGCGGATGTTGAGCGCGCTCGGGTGGGGCGGCGAGAAAAGACTGGGCTTCTGACTCGGTGGTTTGCGGGCTTCACATCAGACGCGGATAGCGAGCGGAATTAGCAACCTGGCTGTAAGCTCGTATCAGGAAGATGGCGAAAATCGCTCATCGCAACGTGGACAGCTACCATAATCCACATATGCGATGGGAGCGGGATGTTTACAGCGGGCACAGAAGCCGACAAAAAAACGCTTCTCCGGCTTTAGCATGGCGAGCAAAAGGCCGCTGGTGAGAAATCCAGCTGCTGCGAGTGTTGAGTTTGAAGCTGAAAGATAGCTGTACGTTGTGAGTAGGCTAACTGCTATCGCTAACATGAATGGTATGCCCACTATTGTCACCAGTTGGGCTTGCCACTGAGCAATATGAGCTTGCGGGGAGTCCTGAAACAGCTCCCGAGTTTCTTTATCTTTTTCTATGGTGTGCTTCACGCTTTTAATCGCACCGAGCACAAGAAATCCGACGAGAATGGCCGCCACAACATTGTCTAGTCTCCCGAGTAGCAGCGGTTTGAGGATGACTCCTGCTGTAAGTAGCGCAACTAATAGTTTCCGCGAGTGCTTAGACTTGCCGTCGATGAGCTTGCGGTTTCCTTTGCGCAGAAGGGAGACGCGTGAGCATATCCAGCCTTGATTTAGGAAAGGAATGGTTAGGAGGCCGCATAAGAGAGCCCCACGCTCCGCGGCTAGCTCGGTCATCATCGGGTGGGATAGGCTCCATAGAAGAGGATCGAGGAAAAGTGAGCCTGCTACGACTTTCCAGAGGATACTGAGAATCCCATAGGGGCCCCTACGCACCGGCGGAGCTGAAGGTTGCGGGTTCAATTTTTGAGGGGTTCGTAGTACCGTCATTACAGTGGATTCTTTCTCGCACACCCGCCCTGGAACATCGGCTGGCTCCTCTTCGGAGCCCCGATACCTCTCTGTGACGGATGCCACTCGATTGATCAACGATATCCTTGAGTGCGAGTTTCCGCAGCTTCTTTTTCGCGGGGAGATATCCCAGATAACAATCGCACAAAGTGGGCACATATATTTCACGGTGAAAGACGAAGGAGCACAGCTCTCCTGCGCGATGTGGGCGGGGGTTGCCAAGACTCTGCAGGTCAAACCGAAGGTTGGGATGGTTGTTCGTTGTCATGGAAGACCGAATGTCTATGCCCAGTCAGGAAGATTTCAAATAATAGTCCATCGCCTCTCGGAGGATGGGGAGGGTGCGCTACAGAGAAAATTTCAAGAGCTCAAGCGTCGCCTCGAGCTGGAGGGATTGTTCTCACAGGATCGCAAGCGCGCGTTGCCGTTTCTGCCGAATGCGGTAGGAATAGTGACCTCGAAAACAGGCGCGGTCATTCACGACATGATGGTCAAGATTCGTGAGCGTTTCCCCTCTATGGTGGTATATCTTGTCGACACGAGGGTTCAAGGAGAGGGGGCGGCGCAGGAGATCGCGGATGCCATTCGGCGGCTCGATCGTTCTGGGCTTGTGGATGTTCTGATAGTCGCCCGAGGTGGAGGTTCTTTGGAGGATCTCTGGGCTTTTAATGAGGAGGAGGTCGTCCGGGCGGTGTTTGCAAGTACCCGGCCAGTCGTGTCGGGTGTAGGACATGAGGTAGACGTTACGTTGTGTGATCTTGCGGCGGATGTTCGTGCTCCGACACCAACGGCGGCCGCAGAGATGGTAGTGCCCCGAGTTTCTGACTTGCAAATCAAGATAGCTGAATTGGAGCGAAGGCTCTCTCGGACTGATCGATGGCTGCAACCTCGCGAGCAACGTGTAGATGAGTTGTCTGCTCGACTGAGTAGTCGCGTAGCAGCTGTGAGTAAAGAAGCAGCACTCAGAATTCGAGCGGCTGATGCAGCGCTTGGTCGTATTAAACCCGACCGAGTACTCCAGCTTTTAAGGCTGCGTTGTGACGCGGCAGAGAAATCCTTGCGAGACGCTGTGTCGAGACGCAAGGTGGAGGCGAAAAACGAGCTCGATCGCGTGACGGAAAGAATAGAGAGGAGCACTAAGCGCAGAATTGAGCTCGCGCAGGAGCGCGTGAACGCGATCTCTGGAAGACTTCATGCGCTGAATCCTCAAGCGGTGCTCGAGCGTGGCTATAGTATAGTTACCAGCAGTGGGAGAAACGTGCGCTCGGTGGACCAGATCGCTGCGGGGGATGAATTTAATGTTCGTGTATCTGACGGAATAATCTCAGGTGCGGTTCTTTCAATAAGGAGCGACGATGGTAAAGGCGAATGATGGTGAGAAGGGTGTGACCTTAGAGGGTCTTTTGCACGGTGAAGTTGGCCCAAAGGAGGTCTCGAAGCTCAAATTTGAGCGAGCGCTGGCGCTGCTTGAAGAGGTGGTCGCCTCGGTTGAGAGTGGGACGCTACCTCTCGACCAGGCTATTGGCTCATACGAGCAGGGAACCCTTTTAATTCAGCATTTGCGGCAGCTGTTGGCAGGGGCTGAGGAAAAGCTGCGCATACTAGCGCCCGAAGCGGCTCAATGAGTTGGTCGTAGCCGCGCGCTTCTATCTGGCTGATGAAAGATTGACTGCGCTATCGAAGTGTCGCAAGTCGAATTGCGGAAGGTGTCCAGCGTAATTCGCTCAGAGGGATACGGCGGCAGATCTGTGGAAAATTGGAGGCCCGACCCGGATTCGAACCGGGGAATGACGGTTTTGCAAACCGTTGCCTTAGCCAACTTGGCGATCGGGCCTCACGAAAGAACTCTTTTGTCTCTGGATGGCGCTCTTGAAACGTTAGCCACCTCACCTCACCAAATTCGTGCATTTGGCCGGTATGTGGGGGCCTCGGTCGAGCTCCGCAGGGCTGGGTTCGGCACTCACCCCTGTGGGTTTGTTCTAGCGTGTGTGCCAGAAAATATCAACCTGCGCTAGTGCGGGTCGCATGGAGTGCCCGCCGATACTGCCCCGACGTCGAATTGTAAGCCTCTGTAATGATACCAGTTCGCGTGACTCTTCGGATCGACAACCCGGGGAGGGGGTTGGTTGTGAGGCGCGTGGATGTAGTCCGAAGTACGGGCTGAAAATTGTAGCAGAACCCAGGCTTACCCTGTTTTTGTCGTAAGAAAAGTGTTGTACAGTTTGGGGGAGTTTTTTACGAGGGATACTACTGTCATGGCTTACGTTGTTACGCTGAACTGCTTGGGAACAAAGGATCGTTCGTGTGTTGAGGTTTGTCCGGTAGATTGCTTCTACAACATCAAGAAGAAGAAATATAACGATCAGTTCAAACGGGATGCAAAGGGTGAAGATGTTGGGATGTTGATGATACATCCCGATGAGTGCATTCACTGCGGCGCCTGCGAAACGGAGTGTCCGGTAGAGGCGATTTTTGAGGATTCCGGCGTACCTGAGAACTTAAAAGAGTTCGTTGCCATTAACTCGGAAGAAACCTCTTCAATGTCGGATGAAGAGCTAGACCAAGCTCGTTGTACGTCGAAGTAATAGGATCTTCGCTGTAGCACGTGCAGGTTGTGAGCCCATGGGGTCAAGACAACCTGATGGAACGCCGGGTCGTTGTAGAAAGGGCTAGCTTGGCGAGGGAGGCTGGGTGCGGCACATATATTTCCGAAAAAGTATGGTGGTTGCAGGAGTCCTTGTGTTCGCACAAGCCTGCTCACTCGACAACTCCGTAGCGAATCCCGGATTCGGTGCTAGCGTTGGGCTCAAGGCAAGTGTCCGAGAATCTGCCTTCGAGACCCCTTTTGTGGTTCCGGAGCGGCTCAGAGCGAGGGTCGACTTTTGGAAGGATATCTTTTCTAAGTACGGAGCTGCGCAGTCAGTTATTCATCACCGAGATTTTCCGCAGATAGTTTTTGGGGTGATAGACCTCGCTGCGGAGAGCGAGCAGATGTCGCCAGTTGCGTTCGACGCCTATCAGGAGTCGGTAGAGAAGCGAACAGTTGAGGATGTCAAAGCGCAGCTCCTGGAGCTCTCGACAGGTGCAGAGCCGCGTACCCAGTTTCAAGAGAAACTCGTTGCACTTCTCAAGGACATTCCGGGAAATGAAGGGAAATACAAGCGGATCGTGGACGAAGATCTGGTGCGGACGCAGACCGGTATTCGTGACCGTTATGCTGAAGCGATCCGCAGGGCGTGGAAGTACCTGCCAATAATGGAGCAAATTTTCGTTTCGGAGTACGGCCTCCCGAAAGAGCTCACTCGTATCCCGTTCATCGAGTCTTCGTTTGATTACAGCGCCTATAGTAGCGTTGGAGCTGCTGGGATCTGGCAGTTTATGCCGCGAACGGCGCGCTCGCATCGGATGCTTGTAGGGCGCTATGTGGATGAAAGGCGGGACCCGATTAAGGCTACTCGAGCCGCGGCAGAGTACCTGCGCTCGGCTTATAATTCGCTTGGCTCGTGGCCACTGGCGATCACCAGTTATAACCACGGGGTAGGCGGAGTCCGTAGTAAGACGAGGAAGGCAGGCACGACTGATTTAACTACGATAATTGAGGACCCCAACGAGCGATATTTCGGATTCGCGTCCACCAACTTTTATCCCGAATTTTTGGCGGCGTTGGAGATATTCTCCGAGCATGCACGATACTTTCCCGAAGTTCGAGAGGAGCCTCCCCTACGGGTGGTTACGTATCCTGTTCACAAGCCGACCTCAGCGCATCAAATAGCAGCGCGCTTGGGCATTACGACAGAAGATCTCAAGGAGGCAAACTATGCCCTTTTAGATCCGGTGTGGAAGGGGCGGGCGGCGATTCCTGCGGGGTATAATCTGCGAGTGCCTGCGGATTTGAAGGATCGTGGTGACAGGGCATTGCCGGTTGGGCCCGAGCAGCAAAATGTAGTTACGGTGTCCCAGACAGCATTGCCTGCTACCTATACGGTCAAGCGAGGAGAAGACCTTGCCAGTATCGCAAAGAAGTTTGGTCTCTCAGTGCCAACTCTGATGAACATCAACCACCTCAGCTCTCAGAAATTGCAATCGGGGCAGCAGCTGCGATTGGTAGAAGGGGAGGCGCACGATGCTACACGAGGGAATACACCAGCGCCGCGAAATGCTACGCCAAGCTCCGTTCGCTATACCGTTCGTCGAAGCGACACCCTTGGTACCGTATGTAAGAAATTTGGCGTCAGCGTAGAGAGTCTTAAGCGAGCAAATCACCTCTCTACGACGACTATCAAAGCAGGGCAGGTTTTGCTGATTCCGCGATGATCCAGGCTTCTAGTCCTATGAAAGTGACGGAGTGGGAGAGTTCTGCTCGGTTTCATCGATAGCAGTGTGCTCGTGATTGAGGAACGGCAGGTCTGGAATCTCCGCTGATATTGCGAATACCTCTTTTTCAAGTTGAGTAGATAGCTTCCCGATTCGGCGAGCGTCATTAACAAGAGCACCTAAAACGGCAGTCCGAACGCGTCCAGTTACCTCTGGATCGTGCGGGGCTCGTACCAGGTCTAGAATTGCTGCACGAGCCCACGGGTCAGAGGCAGCTCGGCGTCGAATTCGCTCAGTAACAAGTCGAAACACCTCTAATTGAAGCCCGGCCACTTGTCGCAGAACTTGAAAATCTTGGGGTAATAGTCGTGGCACAAGCTCTTGCCGATCGTCTGCTACAAGTTTTTTTACCAGGTCCGCGGCGTGAGGCGTAAGACCCGGTGCGACAGCCTCAGAACCGGCTGCCTTTGAGCGAGAGTCGAAGGTTGGAGGGGGAGGTGGAGTTGAACGCCTAGGCGTAGTCAGAATACCGGTAGCGAACACGCACGTGGCCACGCGCGTAAGCTCCACGATTGATTCGCTTCGGTACGAGAGTGTGCGTACAGCTGATAGAAACTGCCCCGCGAAAGCTTTCCTTTCGTTCGTCATACACGGATCGAGTCCGCGCAAGAAAGTAGAGATATGGCTGCTGGCGATCTCGATAAGTTGAGGCGCTTCAAACGCTCGCAAAAGTACATAGCGGGCCTCGAGGATGTCTTGTTTGGTCGAAGTCGCCGAAATTGATGGAAATAAAGTAAGCGAGTTTCTTAGTGCGGAAACCAGCGCCTCATTGCTCGTTGAGTGAGCGGAAGCCTCGACCTTGCTTCGAATCCGTAAAAGCTGAGAACCTATCGAAATCGCCTCAGGATGAAAGGCATTTGTTATTAAAAACTCGTCTAGTGCCGTGTTGGACAGCCGTGCTTCAGGGCAGGAATTGTCGCTCGCAAGGCTAAAGAGCGCGTTTGAGATGGTGTGTATCTCGCTCCTATTCGGTGAAGATACTTGCTTTACTATTTCGATGGCGCGAGTTCGAAGGCTCGTCTCTTGGACCGCAAGGCGACCAACCAGCTCGGCCACAGATAATGTGCTGCCGTCCACAAGCAGATCCGCGCTGCCATGCTCATCTCCCAGGCCAGGAATGCGCAGGAAGTGCCTGACTGAAATGTTTATTTCTCGCTCCGTCATTGCCGCTCTAAAACCTTTATCGGCGTCCCTGTAGGGGATATGCGTAGAGGAATGCTTTGTGTGCTTTAAGGGCACATATTCGCATCGACCCTCCATAATACCGCTATAGTGGTTTAGGAGCTTTTTAGCCGCCGGCTAGGTGGAGAGTTCGATATGAGTCAGAACAAACTTGGAATGGGCAGTTTTGGTACTCAGCTTGCCCCGGGCCCTAGCAGCGCGTCGTTGGCGCCGCAGTCTGGTAGCGCATATTCGCCTTCTAGAGGGGAGCAAGGTTCGAGCTTCGTGATGGGGGGTGCCCCTCTTAGTCGCCCTTCGTCACCCACCAAAAGCAGCCATCAAGAGGAACGCTACAGCTCTCATGTTGGTCGGAGTCAAGGAGGCGGATCTGAAGGTGAGGGGCGTGGAACTTCTCTTTTTCGGGCAGTTTTTGGCGGCCGCGGGGAGAAGATTATGCTTGGGTTGTTTCTCTACGGCCTTGTCCTGATCACAATCGTGTACGTAATAGTAACGATTTTCGGCGATGATACAGACACCGAGTATTATTCGCGACCCGCTGGGATGGATGAGACTGTGCGGCCCCTATGGGACCGCTAGCGGCCGGCGACGGCAGTTTTTATGAATGCGCCGATAGCTTCGCGTAGTGGCGCCCCGCCTACGGAGATCGTGTTGGTGTGAGTCGCCTCTGGTACTATTAGTAACTGCTTAGGCTCTGAGGCTCGCTGATGCAGTTCTATAGCCATCCGAACAGGTACTAGAGGATCGCGTTCGCCGTGCAGTAGTAAATGTGGATAGTGTACGTCGCCTACCTTGGTGTCATTTTGAAATCGATTAGTCATAAAGCGTTGAATAGGGATGTATGGGTAAAGCTGCTTTGCCATGGCGTGAGAATTCGTAAATGTACTTTCGGTAACGAGGCAGGCAGCTTTGTGATGTATGGCTAGGTCGAGAGCGACCGCTCCCCCTAGCGAGCATCCATATAATACCAACGATGTTGGTGCAATTTGGTGGTGGTGCACGAGGAATGAGTAGGCCGCACGAGCGCTAGCGTATAGCACCGATTCAGATGGGGAGCCTCTACTTAAGCCGTAACCAGGGTAGTCGAAGGCGAAGCAGGAAACTCCAAGATCTCGAAATAGGTCGTAGTGGTCTCCGAAACGGGTAATGTTGTGGCGATTGCCGTGGATAAATAAAACCGTTGTGTCTGATGGTTGCGGTAGCCAAACCCCATCGAGGTCAAGGGCGAACTCCTTTCCGAATCTGCATCGAATATGCTCCCGGCTCTCTAGCGCGCCGTGATCATCGGAGTTTGGCTTGAACGTGAGAAGTCTCTCAATCGTGCGAATCATTAGTGCGTGCAGTTCCAATAAAAAAACCAACGTCGAGGATTACCATCGACGTTGGTTTTGGCCGACCTTGGCACTAGCCGATTAGGCCTCTTGCTCAGCGGCAGCTGGAGCTTCAGGCGTTAGGCCCTCGGTGTTCTTGGGCCAGAGGCATATGATGTCCTCTCCAGGAACCTGGAAAATGCCGAGCTCGTCTCCATCTCGACGGAATCCGTATCGAACAGCGCCGCCGTTATCACGGAGAAGATCTCTGCACGCTTTGTCCTGCCCGCTAAACCAGAGCTGCTGATATCGCTCAAGGAGTGACGTGTCGTCGAGCAGCTCGCGGTCTAGCATCGCTAGACATCGAGTATCGACGTTAATCTCCCCGACGGTTTCTGTGGCGTCTTTTACTATCTCTGGCGACTCCGGAGAGTCTCCTTCTGGGTGAACAACGATCGTGTAAGCGAATGGGTCCCGCTCGATCCGGTACGTTCCGCACGTTACAGGAATGACTTTACCGCCGTACTCTTGAATCAAGTCATTTTTTACATTTGCACTCTCGTCTACAACCGCGGCCATCTTTTCGATGAATTGCGGATTGGCGAGCATGAACTGGTCAATGAGAACGAGGTCCCCGCTTTCAATCGCAATTCTCTCGCGTTGATTGCCGCTCTCAGCGCTCTGTCGCGGATGCCTACGGGAGTGCCGATCGCCTCGACCTCGACCTGAACGACCTCGACCTGAACGACCTCCGCCACCTCGGTGTGACCGCCTCTGATTTCCTCTCTCTCTTCTCATAATGAAAACACTTCCTGTGTGAGAAATTACACAATAATTTTTACTAGTAACCCAGTTAAGAGCAGTGTTTGGAAAACGCTCAACTGGCTAAGAATATTGGGGAAGCATAGCAGAACGCACTGGGCGTGTCACACATTCCGTACGCACTTTAACGCAGACGTATTGGATTAGAAGTAAGCTTTTAACCCACTGAAAGCATTATCTTTATCCATCTACCCCGGCAGTAGACACGCCTTCGAGCAGGCCGCAACAGGCGGGGCAATAGATTCAGGGCGTAGGCCCATTAAGCGGAATCCAAGATTGGTCGATTCACTTCGGGAGGGCGACGAGAGGGGCGAAAGCACACTCGTGGTTCATCGAGCTGCGGTGACACAGCATACAGAGATATGCGATCAGGGAGGCGATAGACTTGGAGCGGGGGACATTCGAGCACAGTAGGGACTTTGGTGGTGCTAACGACCGAGACAACGAAAACGTTGGTCTCTGGTACGATTCAGATCGCCTGACATTGTCGGGAGTTTATCTCGATGAAGTAACCGCATACCGAGCGCGGAAGCGCTGGATAGAAGCTCTTGAGACAAACTTTCTACTCGAGGAGCGACATGATTTTACGATTAAAGTCAGGCCGGCGCGTGGCGGCAAACTTTTTAAAGTGCGGTGTGATTTTCAGACAGCTTGTGGTCGCTATGCGTTTTGGCGTCTCACACACCATCAAGCGCAAGAAGTCCAATTTCTCTTGGAGACAGCGCATCTGCCCTTTGTGGGCCTAGAGGAGTTTGAGAGAGTATCCGAGGAAGAGCTAGACGAGTTTGTGCCCTTGGCGCCTCCCATTACGAGAGCTCGTCCGGCTTCAGATTCACCAGGCTGGTTACAGGCGCTTCGCGCCATGAGATCGTTGGCGAGAACGTTTATTTCTCGGGGTTCCGCAAGGACTCCGCCAGAATAGCAGTCGTTAGGTCACGCTATGGCAGTTTCAGTGAGGTGGTAAACGCTCGTGGCGAGACGCAATCCAGACGGGACATACACCATAGCAGCGGGCGAGGTGAGTGCCTTTTCAGTATGTCCGCAATCGTGGCACCTGAAGTGGAATCAACGACAGCCCGGCGCCTCGCTCACATCGCAGAGTGCTCTCGGGCAGCGTTTGCATCGTGATTGGGCGCAGTTCTTTGAGGAGTCCCTTAAACTTAGCTATTGGATCCGTTACCTCGTAATTCTCGTTTGTCTTATGGTTTTGGTTTTCATGGCTGTGAGCTCAGCCAGAGCGCCGCTCCACGAACTGTTTCAATTCTCATGGCGGAATCGTGGCTTGCAACTCATTTTATTGGCGTGTGCTGCACTTTGGGTGATTCGCTCTTTTGGCAAAGAGGCGTCGCGTCGGCATCGGGGAGCGGGATTCTCTCTGTCAGATGTAACCTTAGCGATTGATGGAAGCTCAATGCTTCCTGATCGAGAATATGTGTCTACCACTCAGGGGCTTGCCGGGAGGCCCGATGCGCTTATCCGTGAGGATGAAAAAGTAATTCCAATCGAGCGTAAGCCGCTCGCGAAGAAACTCAGAGATCGTTATGTCGTTCAGATGTTGGTTTATCTCCGACTTGTGGAAGAGTTTGAGGGTATAAAGCCACCACACGGGTACCTCTTGCTGGGCCCAAAATGTAGGAGAGTGAAGATAACAAACTCGGAGACCAAACAAATGTGGGTCTCAGGTCTGATAGCTGAGATGCGACGCATATTGGAGGGTGGCACTCCTGTGCCGACGCCTCATCCAATGAAGTGTGCAAAATGTGATGTTCGTGATCGCTGTTCGGCTCGGCAAGACTCTCAGAGAGTCAGTAGTGTCATTGCGCCTCATGAATCGCAGTAGGGCTACATCGACAACTATAGTCTCGACTGACTACACCCCAAGGCAGGAACCAGTCGGTATGGCGCTGCCCCGAAGGAAATCCCGGATCGACATTCGCTTTTTGCCCTCCACTTGAATCTCCTCTAGGGCCAGGTGTGACCGTTCGCCACACTGCACGATCAGTAGATCTCCTGATGATTCTAGGATTGTGCCTGGCGGCCGCTCTGAGCCAGTAGCCCGAGAGACTTCTCGAGTTTTAAATACCTTGAGGCGTTTGCCTTGCCATACGGTAAAAGCTCCGGGATGAGGAGAAAACGCCTGAACTGCTCGCTTAACTACCGAGGCCGATTTAGACCAGTCGATTTTACACTCATCGCCCGAGACCTTTGAGGCGTAGGTGACCCCTTGTAATGGCTGTGGCGAGGCTTGCATAACGCCCGAAAGAATCACAGGCAGATCTTTAACGAGCAAAGAGGCTCCAACAGTTGCTAGAGTGTCATGAAGTGAGCGTGCGGTTTCCTCCGCCGAGATCGGTACCTCGGCGCATGAAAAAACTGGGCCGGTATCGAGGCCTTCATCCATACTCATCAGACACACTCCGGTGCGATCGTCTCCAGCTTCGATTGCCCGTTGGATAGGAGCAGCGCCGCGCCAACGTGGTAAGAGAGATGCGTGAATATTGATGCACCCCTTGGCAGGGAAGTTGAGCACATCTCGTGGAAGAATCTGACCAAAGGCGATAACTACCCCCACATCGAACGGGCCGTATTGTTCGAGCTTCGATCGCAACGAGTCAAACTCTTTTCGGAGGGAGTGGGGCTGAAAGACTGGAATCCCAAGTTCAAGGGCAGCTGTCTTAACCGGGGGGCTACGAACCTCGCCACCTCTTCCTGAAGGTTTGTCGGGTTGTGTTATTACTGCGCCAATTCGAGTTCCAGGCATCTGGGATAGTGCCTGTAGCGTTGGTACTGAAAAGTCAGGAGTGCCGAAGAAGATTATATTCATGGTGTTCGAGTATTAAATCTCGCATGAGCCAAGATTCTTTTGAGCCCATTTTTTAAAAAGAGTCTTCTTGAGGCGGCTTAAATGGTCCGTGAAAAGAATGCCGTTAAGATGGTCGACCTCATGCTGCACAGCAAACGCTAGTAGCTCACAGGCCTGGAGGCTGAAAGCTCTGCCGTGCCTATCATGGGCCTGCACTGTTACGGTTTCGAATCTGGAGATGCTGTCACGGTACTCAGGAATACTGAGACACCCTTCTTCAGAAGAGACTTTGTTCACACCACTCGTTATAACCGGATTTATTAGCTCAAGGCGTTTTTGGTGGAGATGGGCCGATGAATCGCTCAGCACCCCACTGGTAATCTTGGGTTGTTCTATATAGTCGCTTGAGACATCGATGATAGCAACCTGATCAAGCACGCCGACTTGAGGCGCTGCTAGGCCGATCCCGTTGTTGGCAAGCATAGTCTCGAACATATCGTCGAGGAATTGATGTAAGGCCGAGTCAAAGGACGTGATAACTCGAGTTTGCGAGCGAAGCGTAGGATCGGGAGCTATTCGAATTTCGAGCAGTGCCATGGGCCTAGTAGAGCAAAAAATGGGAGATTTGTCGACGAGACGAGCAGGGGGAGAAAGGCGTCAAACCAGGTGGCTGCCACGCTTGAATAACTCGTTTGTTGTAAAGGGTCCCTTCTGTAATACTGGGAGAGGGGAGTAAAAGTCCGATAGGAGTTGGTTCTAGCGGATCATCATCGAGAGCGTTGGGGTCCATATGGCAGAGATGAGTCTGGAGGAGGCACAGCTTTTTCGAATGTTGAGTGGCTTCTTTGGGCAAGACAGAGTGGTTTGGAATATGAGTGTCCGCTCTGTATGCGGTGGAACACAGCCCTCGTCAGCAGCCCTTGCTGCGAAGCAGACTAGGGACTGGATGGATGAGTCGGGATGTCTATTCACCGTCGTCGATCACGATGACACGCCAAAATTGGTAGTGGAGTTCGAAGCCGATTTTTCTCGATACATCGATGTGAGTCAGATGGAAAGACGACAGCGACTTCCACACCTGCTTGAGAACCATGGTATACGATATATCACCATTAGCGCGGCGGATTTTCGTGACATGACGGATCCGAAGAGCTCTCTAGATTTGATCTCCTTTCTGAAGGATAAATTTGGCGTGGATGACTCAGGCGAGGCCGAGTCAAGCGAGGAGTAGGAATGGGATCGGAAGCCTGCGTCCTAAAATTGAGATATCTACGCGAGGTGCTTAAACCCACAAAATTGTGCCTCTGGTGCATGGGGCTCTCACTGGCCGCTGCTGTGTTTTTACCACTACAGCCTGCCGCGAGGCCCGTTGCGCAGCTTTTGATGGTTCCTCTGGTCAGCCTATTTCTCTGGAAGACTCGCATTCAAGGAGTGCGCGTCCCTCGCGTGGTCTTTGTAGCCGCGTTTTTTTCCATAGCAGTGGGAGTAGTTCTGCGATTCTCGACTGTCCACCTTCGTGATGGTGCTTTTGTTGTAGCAACCGTAAGTAAGCGCGAGCTCGGGCAGGAGACGAAGATATATAGGGATCGCCTCCATCGTGCTTTGGGCGCGGAGGATCGGACGCTTGCCGGACTTTATCGAGGAGAAGTTGGCTCGCAGGGGGCAGCAGAGTTAGTCCTCGAGAAGCGTCCAGCTCTCGGCGGTGTCATATCTGTCTCTTATACACATCTGACGCTGCCGACGATACTCCTTGTGTAGATCTCGGTGGTCGCCGTATCATTAAAA
>OMII01000281.1 GCA_900299055.1 Pseudomonadota bacterium
AGCGATGTGTGCGGGTGACAAGTGACTTTGAGAGAGATCGGTTTCAGATCACAATCAAAGACCAAGGAAAGGGGTTTCTCAATTCTCAACAGCCGATGATTCCCCTGACACAAAACCTCTCATGTTTTGGGAGAGGGATGACGTTGATAAGTAACGCGGTCGATGAGGTTAGGTTCAATGATAATGGTTCGGAAGTGACGTTAGTCAAATATCTCAAATGAGCTGGGAGCTACAAGGATATGGCACTCAAGTTTCGGGTTAAAGGATTAGCAGAGACATTTCTCGATGGCATCATGTGTCCATGCTGTGGGATCGCCGGGCCCGATGATCAGTATTTCGCCACAGAGTTTACCAAGGTGACCCTGGAGGGGATCATCGTGGTAGTACAGTGTAAAATGTGTAGGGAGATATTTGTTCCGTCGTCACAGCGGCTGGGCGTTCTCGACTATTCTGCCCTGTGCGCGGCTGTGGAAAAAGATAGCGTCGAAAGCGGAGAGGCAATCTTAACTGGAATAGCTGCCGTGCGTCTCAACGCGGAGAAAATGAACGCCCAACGCAAAGGCTCGATGCACTGATCTGCATCGCCCGAGGCGGTGAACCGAAAGACCTAGTCGCTTGGTAAATACTACTTTGTGACGTCAGAGAGGGAGAGGTTGAACTTCTTCAACGCTCCAACGAAGCCCAGCTTGTCGATTGTACGAAGAACGCGGGTCGAAACCCGTATGCGTACAGTCTTGCCCAGCTCGGCTACAAATAATCGCTTCGTCTGGAGGTTCGACTCAAACTTGTGGTGGGTCTTGTTGTTCGCGTGGCTTACGCGATGACCGTTTTGGTGACTAACTCCTGAGATAACACAACGACGCGCCATAAAACTTCTCTTTGCAAAAAATTAGAGTCGAGAGCTTATATGCCCTTGAAGATATTGTCAAAGATGTCTCGGCAGTGTTGTTCGCGCTGGAGGGGATGTAAGAGTTTGCTGCTAATCACCTGAATATATTAATAATTAGGGCTGTTTGCGGTGCCGACCCTTACCTGGGCTTCCGTTAGTAGACGAGGAATTCGGTGATTTCTGGAAGCTTGTTATTATTCTTAGTTTTTAAGAATGCGCTCGCAAAGAAGCTGGCGTTGCCATATTCAACTTTGGCGATCACAGAGAAAATAGTCGTCTGAGCTATTAGTTTGCTCGATAGAGTCGGGGGCGCATTTGGTGCGCACTGGGTAATCTGACTACTGAGATTACTGTTATACGGACCTCCAGAAGCGGGATCACGACACTGGATCAGCTTTTCCGCCTCGGCAGAAGCGGTAGCAGAGTTAAATGATGGATCTAAACCTTCGATGAGTGCGCTGAGCACCTGTACAGAGGCAGAGCCGATATTTATCTTCGCGGTCGCTCCCTTATCTTGAACCGAGATGTAGGGTAAGAGCTGTTGCACCTTAAGAGGAGTGAATCCGGGGATCGCCAGGAGTGTGCTTTGCAGAGAGTCGACCCGAGTTGTATTAGGGAACTCGCTTCCCTGGGGTAGGTTGCTCTCCATACCCTGAAACTGACCACTCGAATAACTATCGCTATCTTGGTCCAAGTAGTCGATCAGATTGCCGACCATCTCAGCAGAGGTATAAAAAGGTACGGGCGGCTCAGCACTAGCGTTATCAGGCGACGTAGGTTCGTTGTCGAAACCGAGCCCCTGAAAGAGTTTAAAAACGACATCTCTCCAGACAGGATCTGGGCCCGATACATCTATGATTTTAAGCAGCGGAATCTTTGCGTTTTCAGGAGATATTAAGAGAGAGATTTTCACATTCGGCTCATTAACTCCCACGAGCTCGCCAGGGACTTCACGACCATCTTGAAACTGCATCCAGTCATCTTGCGTGGGGTCGTCGAAATCAGTCCCATCTTTTTGGATGAGCACTCGTGCGAAATTTATCGCCGACTTTAGGATGTACTCGGCTTTGACACGCTGCTCGGTGATTCGATTTACGCGCATCGCGGTATACGTTGAGTCGCTCAGTGAGATGAGCAACGCAGAGCAGAGTACTATCATGAAGATGACCATGATTAGTGCGACGCCGTGCTCTTGATTTTTCGCACAATGTTTCATTGCTGCCATGATAGTTCGCCGACACCGGCCCAGCAAGCCGCCGAAACAGGCTTTGGCGCCCTAGAGATATGATCGGCGCCAGGTATAGTTACCCACGGATCATGGAGGTTGCGTTCAGAGCTTGCCAGCGCTTACTTGATGATCCAAGGTCCAGGAGGTGGGACTAGTCGGGAGTATGAGCGGTGCGTTCGGCTACTCGTTACAATCCCCACCTAACTCGCGGGTACTTCGCGGGCTTTCGTGGTGTATATTCACGTAGGGAGTGTACGGTGGTGAAGGCAGTACTTGTTGAAGATGATGCGCTGACGCGAATAACCCTTTCTGAGCTCCTGGAGTCTGAAGGTTTTAGTGTTCGGGCTTTCGGTGATACCGATGAAGCCCTACGGCAGTGTCTAGCAGATCCGCCACACATATTACTCACCGATCTGTGCGTGCCTGGTTCGCTTACGACATATGAACTAGTTCGTTACATACGTGATGCGTCGAGAGAGACCAAAATCCTTTTCATCAGCGGTTATAATGAAGAAGATATTCATTGCGGAGGTCTCGATCTCGCTGATATCGAGCGCCACCCAAAGCCAATTGATTTCGATTCACTCATCTTGTCGCTTAAGTCATCTCTGGTAAGGCCCCAGGAGCAGCGAACGCTCGATGAGCGCGCTCCCTAAACACAATCATACTTCTTGACTGCGAGGGGCGTATACTCTCACCAATCTCAAGATGGAATTGTGGGGTGATTGTGAGATACGCGACGCTAGAAACAGTACTCGATGAGCAACTGCGCGAAATCGTGACAGGGGAGCAGTATGTAGCCCGCCACTTACCTCGGCTGGCCGAGAGTGTCTCGTCCTCTGAGCTAAGAACTCAGCTGCGGACAGCTGTGGGAGAGTATCAGAGCCGGGTAGAGCGATTAGAGCGTGTGGTGAGTACTAGAGGTGTTACTTTTCAAGGGGCACACTCTCGGGTAATTGATGCGTTCATCAAGCACGGAGAGGAGATTGTAGAGCATCGTGGGGATGACCTTTTATTAGACCACGGGCTCGTATCGGTACTGAGACACCTGGAGAGTTACCAACGTGCCTTGCGTGAAAGTGCACGTGAAGTGGCAAGCGTGCTGAACCTGGAAGATGTTGTATCAATTCTAGATATAGATCTTGAGGAGCATGGACAGATGGAGCGCGCCTTGACGATCCTTGAGGAGGATATGTTGGACACAATAGTCACGCGACGCAGGTCGGCTGGTAAAGCGAAGCCAACCGGAGAGGCAGCGGCGTGATGAACTCAAAAGAATACATTGAGAAAATAGTTGAAGAGCTAGCGGTGATGGAGCGACAGGGCGGGGCGGCATTGCGCAGCGCATTCTTGGGAGCTGCGTTGGCGATAGTTCGAGAGATTGAGTCGCCCTTAAAAGAGCAGGCGCTCGTGACACTGGCGACGCTTGAGCTTCACGCAGCACGGCGAGGCGAGCAGTGTATGAAGAAGATAGCGTGACGAGTGTCCGGCACGCACGGTTCACGAGGCCTTGCGACGATAGGTAACACCGTCAAACCTGTAGCGGAGTCATTTTTTGGGGTTTTGCGCACCCTTCCCTTAGGGCGAGGTGGCGCGAGCACGCAGGATGCCCGCGCTACCCGTTATACGTGTAGAAGCCTCGACCAGTCTTCTTTCCAAACCAACCGGCCTCGACGTATTTCGTCAGGAGCGGGCATGGACGGTATTTGTCCTCTCCAAGCTCTCGATGGAGCAGCTGTAAGATGTAGAGCAGAGTGTCCAGCCCGACGAAGTCCGCCAGTGTCAGCGGCCCCATCGGCTGATTGGTTCCGAGCTTCATGGCGTTGTCGATATCCTCGGGCTTAACCCCTTCTTGAACAAGGAAGATTGCCTCGTTGATCATGGGGCAGAGTATTCGATTGACGATGAAACCTGGGGTGTCGATCGCTAATACTGTTGTCTTTTGAATCCTCGCGCAGAAATCAACGATGGCGCTGTAGGTTTCTGAGCTGGTTTGAAGACCTTTGATGAGCTCGACAAGCTTCATTACGGGCACGGGGTTCATAAAATGCACTCCCATGACCTGCTCGGGTCGAGAAGTGCTGCCCGCGATTCTCGTTATGGATATCGAGGAGGTGTTAGAAA
>OMII01000282.1 GCA_900299055.1 Pseudomonadota bacterium
AGACGGGACGCTACCATACTCTGTAGGCTAACGATATGGCTTCCAGCTTCCAGTTCCAACCGATTCTATCCCACATTTTGCCCCAAAGATGCGCCTGTCGGGGGAATATGCTAGCGTCTCGCCACTATGGTAGACCAGGCAGTTTCCAAAGACGTCCAGCTTCAAGCGGCCAAGCGGCGAACATTCGCTATTATTAGCCATCCTGATGCCGGCAAGACCACCCTAACGGAGAAGCTCCTTCTTTACTCCGGCATGATCCATACCGCCGGCATGGTCCGGGCTCGAAAAGGTGGAAAGGCGACATCCTCCGATTGGATGGCGCTGGAGCAAGAGCGCGGAATTTCCGTCTCCGCCTCCGCTATGCAGTTCCCCTACAAGGACGCCATCATCAATGTTCTTGACACTCCGGGACATCAGGACTTCAGCGAAGACACCTATCGCACTCTTACAGCCGCCGACAGCGCCGTTATGGTTCTTGACGCATCCAAGGGAGTTGAAACCCAGACACGCAAGCTCTTTGCCGTGTGCAAGATGCAGAAGACCCCTATTCTCACCTTCATTAACAAGATGGACCTCCCCAGCAAGGATCCCCTTGAGCTCCTGCAAGAGGTCGAGGACGTCCTTGGGATCTTAGCCTCTCCGATCAACTGGCCCATCGGAAGCGGAGGTTCTTTTAAGGGAATCGTCTACCCAAAGACAAAGCAGGTAATCCTCTTCACCCGCTCCGAGATCGGCGGCGCAGGCAAGGCGGGCTTTGTTACAATGCACCTCGACGAAGCAGTGCAGAGTGGTCACATCTCAAGTGAACAACACGCCCAGCTCACGGAAGAGCTCGAGCTCCTTGCGATGGCAGGAAATCCCTTCTCTGAAGAAGCTTTTCTTCACGGCGAAGTGACTCCGGTATTTTTTGGCTCTGCACTTACAAACTTTGGCGTAGAGCCGTTCTTTGACGCGTTTACCGATCTCGCCCCGAAGCCTCACGCGTACGCAGCCACAAACGGAGCTGGAGAAAGCGTTGATATCGATCCGATCGAAAAGGGATTTTCGGCTTACGTGTTTAAGATCCAAGCGAACATGAACCCACGCCACAGAGACAGCATGGCCTTCATGCGGGTATGCTCTGGGCGCTTTGAGCGAGACATGGTGGTTAAGCACCACCGCAGCGGCAAGGATATCCGCCTTTCTCGGTCGTATAGCCTAGTCGCGCAAGACAGAAATACAGTCGATCAAGCATATCCTGGCGATATTATCGGCGTCATTAACCCAGGCGCGTTTGCGATCGGAGATACCGTATCATTAGAAGGAGGTTTCAACTACAAGCCGATGCCACAGTTCCCACCCGAGATTGTGGCTCAGATTCGGCCCACAGACGTGCATCGTCATAAACAGTTCGACAAAGGCATTACGCAGCTAGCGAATGAAGGCGCCGTGCAGATATTACGCTCATACCGAAACCCAAAAGACCCTCCTTTAGTGGCAGCTGTCGGTCGTCTTCAGTTCGAAGTTCTACAGTTTCGACTTCAAGAGGAGTACAATGTAAAGTCTGCGATTGACTTCTTGCCCTATAAGCACAGCGTGTACGTCATTGGTGATTCTACAAAGCTTACACTTCCTATGGGCTCCATGCTCGCACTCGACGCCCGCGACCGAACGGTATTACTGTTAAGCGCCGATTGGGAGAAGAAGTACGTGCGCGAGAAGAACCCAGACCACGAGTTTAGGGATTTCGTCCAATAGTCGGCTCGCGCCCTTAGCATCTACAAGGCTAACTATCTGGTTGCTATTTCCCATGGCGCCAAGGCCAGTGGCCTCGTACAATGTTGCGCATGACGAATGAGCAGGATCTTTCACCCGAAGAACATGAGATAGCCAGCCGTTTTCACCAACTCTACTACGACAAGCGGTTTGGACCCGGCAATCATCGTATCTGGGAGCAGACTCGCTGGATGGGGTTTCCGGTACTTAAAACCCCAGCCGACCTATGGATATATCAAGAGATTTTGTTCGAGATTAAGCCTGACCTCGTCATTGAGACCGGCACCTACGCGAGCGGCACTACACTCTTCATCGCTCAGATGATGGACATCATCGGCAACGGACGAATTGTCTCCATCGACGTACAAACACTATCAATACGAGCTCAGCACGACCGTATCACCTACATCACAGGCTCAAGCGCCGATGCAGCCGTAGCTAACGCCGCCGCAGCGCATCTTAAGCCGGAAGGCTCCTGCTTAGTCATTCTCGATTCCGACCACACGCAACGTCATGTGGAGAGCGAACTAAAGCTTTTCTCCCCACTTGTCACCGTTGGCAGCTATCTGATTGTTGAGGACTCCAACGTAAACGGCCACCCCGTCTACCCAACGTTTGGGCCAGGACCATACGAGGCTATCGAGAGTTTTCTACAGAATAATAGAAACTTTATTCCCGATAAGTCGCGCGAGAAGTTCCTGGTTAGCTGGAACCCTAATGGGTATTTGCGGCGGACGAGGTGATTTCGCCCGCCTAGCATCGATTACAGATCAAGCAAGATCGCTGCGATCCACGGAAACGCCACCGTCACATCACTCTGAATTATCTGGTAGTAGCTCTGCGTTGAGAGTTTATCCCAGGTGATTTTTTCTTTACCGCCAGCACCCGAGTACGAGCCGTACGACATCGGTGATGAACCGATCTCGATAAAGCCTGCCCAATCTCTGACCTTATGCATCTTCAGGTCGTGCTTTATAGACGGGACTGCACAGATCGGAAAATCCGCGGCAATTCCCCCTCCAAGCTGGAGAAATGCAATTGGGCTCTTCTTACTGTTATCTAGGTACCAGTCGTACATCAACGTGAAGTATTCCAAGCCACTCTTCATGATGCCCTGATCGAGAACTACGTCGGCATCTTTTCGATATTTGCCATTATAGGTGTAGCTGGCAAAGATATTTCCCATCGTCGAGTCCTCGAAACCCGGTATAACTATCGGAATATCTTTCTGGTAGGCAGCATACGTCCAGCAGTCCGCCGGGTTAGCCGCAGCATCTGGCTTAATCAGTTTCTCCGCATAGAGCCTACGGAAGTACTCATGTGGAAAGAATCGCTTACCTTCTTTCTGGGCTCGCTTCCACATCTTTAAGAGGTGCGGCTCCATAATCCGCACGCTCTCATCCTCAGGCAAAAATGTGTCGGTGATGCGACGAAGGCCGGCATCTCTTAACTCAGCCTCCTGTTTCGGAGTCAGCTCAGTGTATCGAGGTATGTAGGCATAGTGGGAATGCGCTACGTATCGATAAAAAGATTCCTCGTGATTAGCTGCGGTAGCCGACACCAAGTGCACCTTATCCTGGCGAATTAATTCGGCCAACATAACGCCAACTTGAAACGAACTAAGCGCTCCAGATATCGTAACGACGAGCTTGCCACCGCCATCTAGGTGCGCTTTGAGCCACTCAGCTGCCTGAAGAGTGGCTCCACCATTACAGTGCTTCAACGTCAACTCAGCGTACTGCGAGACAGGAGATTTGGAGCCGCGTAAAAGCTTTGGCAGGGGCTGCTTCTTCGACGAGCTTGTCTCTGTCACGATAAAGCTCTGCAGATTTGAGGAGAGTGACTTAAATTTCTTTTTCATAGGCTACTCAAAATACCCCGCAAGACGTTACAGCCCCCCCACTTTACGCGGCCAGCGCAAAAAATCAAATACTCCAAAGAGATATCTAGCCCTGACTGGGGCGCTCCTTTGACTCCATTGGCTACAAACAGAATGAAAACCGGCTCACGTAATTCAGATACGGGATTCCCCGATAGAATTAGTTTTTAAAATGTAGCAGCGTGCGCACTCTCTCCCATAACACCTGTGGGGACTGTCTCTTATACACATCTCCGAGCCCACGAGACGCTACGCTATCTCGTATGCCGTCTTCTGCTTGAAAAAAAA
>OMII01000283.1 GCA_900299055.1 Pseudomonadota bacterium
CCGTTCCACTTAGCAACATAATTTGAGGCGATACCTCCAACTGCTGTAAACCACCCTCCAACATATACATCCGAGCCCATGCTCGTGATGGCGAATATGTCGTTATTAATTCCGCTGCCTAGCTGTTGCCAGGCAGTTCCGTTCCATTCTGCAATGTAGTTGCCGGTTGCATCACCTGCTTCAGTAAAATATCCGCCGATGTAGATGGAACTTCCGAGGCCCACAATTGTGTTAACTGATGCAGAGCCACCAATATTAGGCGGTGGAACACCCGCCCCCAATGGGGTCCATACAGAACCATCCCATTTAGCGATTCGATTTGCGGAAACTCCGTTCGCGGAACTAAAATCACCACCTACATAGAGGTCCGCCCCTGATGTATAGATTGAGCGAACTGCCCCATCGAGCCCTCCGCCACCAAGCACACTCCAGTCAGTACCATTCCATTTCGCGATTCTATTCGCTGCACTGCCTCCTGCTGCGGTAAAGGCTCCACCAACATAGACATCAGAACCGCTACTTGCGAAAGCGTTTACGTTGCTATTAACACCCACTCCGAGAGCCACCCAAGAGCTTCCCTGCCAAGCCGCGACGTAGCTCGCGGAAATACCACCGATAGCGGTAAAAGCTCCTCCCGCATAAACTAAACTGCCCGAGACGTGCAGTGTATTAACGGTATTGTTAGCGCCTCCTCCAAGGCCGCTCCAAGCTCCGCCATCCCACTTTGCGATGCGATTAACCGTGCCACCTGCGGCACTTGTGAAGGATCCCCCGACGTAAATATCACTACCCATTGCAACCACTGCGGAGACGGTGTTGTTTACCCCACCTCCGAGCGGTGCCCATCCAGTTCCATTCCACTTTGCAATATTGTTCGCAGACACTCCTCCTGCATGAGTAAACGTTCCAGCTACGTATAGGTCGCTTCCGACCGAGGAAATCGCATACACCTTTCCGCCAAATCCATTATTTCGCACTCCGCCGCTTAAACCCGACCAAGAATTACCATTCCAGCGCGCTATTGCGTTGTAGCTCACCCCTCCAGCGGTAAAAAAATCTCCGCCCACGTAGATTTCCCCTTGATGCACCACCACTGCATAAACGGTATTGTTAATGCCAACAGTGGCAAATGAGATAGCCGCCTGCTCTCCTCCCGCGCTGATGTGACTCCAAGACGAACCATCATATTCGTATGTTATCGCATTACTACCACTCTCACCCGAGACGGCCAGTAGCATTCGAGTGCTTGTGGTAGGAACCATAGCGACACTAGAGACTACAACTGATGCTTTACCAACTTCGAGGGGGGACTCAAACGATAACGCCTGAGAGCCCTCCGCGGTGCTTCGCCGTGTGATGAGTTGGTAGCGATCGCCCACTTGTCCTAAATCTTTGAATGCCGCTATCCAAAGCTTATTCGCCGAATCCAAAGCTATATATGGCCAAAGGTAGGAGTCGCTCGGAGAGTTGCCGTCAAAAGCGACTACCTCCGCTTCGAAAGTAATCCCTCCGGATAGAACCGCACCTCTCTTTATTAGCACGTCATAGCTATTCGCCTTTGCCACGACAAAAACATAGGGCGTGCCGCTTATCACCCGATAAGCTATCGAGAAGTCAGCGGTGTTGTAGGAAAGAGTGCCGCGAGATGTCCAATTTATTCCGTCTCCAGATGACGAATACTCAACAGAAGCGCCATTGTACCAAAACACCCAGTGATTATTGTGTATTGAATCATAAAAGCTTTTGCGCGAAGTCGAGGTGGTTGCGGTGCTAGAACTTGATTCTCCCACCAGATTCTGCGCGGCAACGAACGAGGCTGCGCCAAAGATGCACGAGATGCATACTAGCGTCGCCGCTACGAGCCTGTGTAATTTACCTAGGAATTTCTCCACAAAGACCTCTATTCCTCCGTGGCACCCCGAAAGGACGGTCGTCAAATTTGCGTAGGAACTTAAGATTATGCCGCAATCAGCTAAAGCGATTGGCGCTCGCCTACGGGATCCGTCAAAGGCTCCAATAGGTTATAATCCCTCGATTGCTACAATCTCAAATGGCCATGGGTATCCAGCCCAGCTGGAAGAAAACAAGACGTTGCCTCGTTTTCCTCTACCACATCGGACACCCCTACCCAGGAGAAACTTTCCGGATTCCTGGCACCTCGACACTTGATTATAGTGAAGCCCATGCCATCGATGTGTGCGGTGTACAACATTTACAATGAAGACTACTGGCTTCCCTACTCTGTTGCCTCCATTTATTCGGCGGTTGATCAGATCTTGATCCTGGTAAGTGACACTCCGTGGTATGGGTCAGCAATTGATCAAAAAGAAACGTTTACCTGCATTGAATCGCTCGCCGATCCGGAGAAAAAGATTAGAGTCCTCAAGGGCTCATGGTCATCAGAGCCGGAACAGCGAAACACCAGCCTTGCCGCTGCTTCTGTGCTTGAAGCATCATACGCGCTCATCATTGACGCTGATGAGATCTATCACTCTCACGAGCTCATGAACGCACGTACTTATGCAACGGCGCATCCAGACGTTGACTGCTGGCATATTAACTGGATTACCTACTGGAAATCAGTTCGACACCGCATAGATCCTCTTGAAAGCTATCAGCCGGTGGTCCTTGTGAAATTGGGGCAAGTCGCCTACGTGGAGACTCGGAATCCAGTTGGAGCAAAACACCAACTAATCCCGCCTGAAATAGCTCTCTGTCATCACATGAGCTACGCCCTGTCTAACGAAAGGCTGACCTTGAAACACATCTCCTTTTCAGGACACTCTCAAAGCGCGTACGACTCATGGTTTGAAACAAAATGGAATGCCTGGGACGAGAATCCTCATATTGAGGAGCTTCATCCTAATACTCCAAGCACTTTCATGCGCGCTGTGCCCATGCCTAAAGAGCTTCTCCCCGCCACAATTCGTGACCTCTATGATGGAACTGGCTTACCGTGAAGATCGCTTTTCACTCTAATCAACTATCCCTCCGTGGCACTGAAACGGCGATGTACGATTATGCGCACTACAACGAAGTGCTTTTGGGAAATCAGTCAATTATTGTTACTCCGCGTCAAGCACCCGGCCATCACGAGCTCAGCGCTCAGAGATTCGCCTCACGCTTTTCGGTATATGGATATGATAATCTCGACGAGCTCGAACGGCTCCTGCAGGCTGAGCACGTTGACACCCTGTATTGCATCAAAGCTGGCTTTAACGATGGCATTATCGCAAAAGAGACAAGAACCGTCGTTCATTCAGTATTTGGATACTGCGAACCGCACGGAGCCGTATATGCTTATGTATCTCCGTGGCTCTCCCGCTTCGCTTCAGAAGGCAAGCACCCCGCCGTTCCCCATATCGTAACGATTCCAGAAGCGACTGGAGATCTTCGTCAAGAACTGGGAATTCCGGGTGACGCAATCGTTTTTGGGCGGCATGGTGGCAGCGATTCTTTTGATGTTCAATTCGCACACGTCGCCATTCAAGAAATTGCCAAGCACCGCGACGATATATACTTTTTATTCTTGGGCACTAACCAATTTTGTGAAGCTCATCCTCGCATCATTCACCTGCCTGCAACAGCAGATGTAGAGCAAAAAACTCGATTCATTTACTCCTGTGACGCGATGCTACACGCACGCCTTTCTGGCGAGACTTTTGGTCTCGCGATAGCGGAATTTTCTGCCCTCAATAAACCCATCATCACCTACGACGCTTCCCATGAGCGTGCCCACATTGAGATTCTGGGCGAACGAGGATTCTACTACAGTGATGTGGCAACGCTGACGTCGCTTCTATGGACCTTCACTCCCCAGCCGTCTAGAAATTGGAGAGTGTACAGTAACGAGTTTCCTCCGGAGAAGGTGATGAAAATATTCAAGGAAGTGTTTCTGGAGTCAGCACTATGAAACTACGCTCGAAAGTCGCCACAACGAAAGATGGTACATTCCTCGTACTCGAAAACGATGGAATCGGAGGAAACCTCCTGCGGGGAGAATCTTGGGAGCCGCACTTCGCACAAACCCTGGCCGCTTTACAATTATCTGGCACAACTGTCTTGGATGTCGGAGCGAATATCGGAGCGAATACTGTGCCCCTCGCAAATGCTGTTGGCGAGACCGGACGAGTTATTGCGTTTGAGCCGCAAAGGATAACGTTTCAGCAACTGTGTGGGACAGTTATTTTAAACGGCTTCTCTAACGTCATTACTTTACAAAAAGCCGTTGGTGCTGAGTTGGGGAGCACACAGCTAGAGAGCATTGATTACTTTGCACCTCATGTGAATGTTGGGAATGCTGGGCTCGGGTGCGGTGGCGACACAGTCGATATGATTACGATTGATTCTCTTGGTCTCAACGATATCTCATTTATCAAGCTCGACATTCAGGGGTCAGAGACAGCAGCTATTCGCGGCGCACGCCAGACTATAGAAATCACAAGGCCGTTTTTATTCCTCGAAATTGAAGAGGCTCAGCTTGTACAGCGAGGAAGTAGCGCGCAAGAACTGGTTAATGAAATTATTTCCTTAGGCTACGATTTACTTCACATTAACAACGATTATCCAGTCGACTTTGTAGCGATCCCGCATGAACGACGAGGCTCAATTGCTGCTCTTCAAAAAATGCTCGCGTTCCCCACGCAACTTTTTCAATCGCCGAATGTTCGCAGTTAGGCCTCTAGTCAATGCGTAGCGACACGCCTGGGCGCATCACCTGCTCTATCATGCCTTTTAGGTCGCCTTGTTGTCGCAGCTCCTCTGCTTTAGCGTTGGCCCGGAGTAGAGAATCATCCTCACATAATACGTATCGATAGAGAGCTTCTCCCCATTTATCCCGAAATATCTGTAGAAACTCTTTATTGTACGAGGCAGATTTACCCTCATGTGAGCTCCATGTCGACTTCCCCCAGAAGTGAAGCAAGATAGTCTCGAGCGTCATGTGCACATCAAATCCTGCTAGCCAGGCGCGCAGGCAGTAGTCGTAGTCCTCACCCCCTGCAACACCATAGCTCTCGTCAAACTTACCGATCTGCTGCAGCACCAGGAACGGAAGCTTTACACAGTAAAACGGAAAGACTGTTAATCGCATCTTCCCGGTTGACGATCGCCGATGTGCATCCGCGATCGCCTCAAACATTCGGGGCGCCTCGAGATACTGCTCAAGAGTCATGGGACCATCAAAGACAAACATCTGCTGCACTACTTCTGTTTTCGGTAGCACTACACTACCGACGTATTGGACCTCGCGGTTTGATATCGGAGCACACACCGAACGCTCAGACTCAAGGAGCGGCAGTAGCCATCCCTCACTAAAGATGATGTCATTGTTCAAGAAGAACAGATCGGCTTGTGATAGCAAGGCCTCTTCTATCATCGAATTCACATTGGCAGCAAAGCCATGTGGGGTCTCGCGAACGCAGTGCTCGACTCTTGAGAAGGGGGCACGCAACTCCTCTGCATTCGGGTCATCGTTATTAATCAAAACAAAGCGGTCATTTTCACGCAGGGGCGTAGTGGCAAAGAAGGAACGGAGCGCATGGCGGGTATACTCGCGAGATTTCTCCATGGTAACCATCGCGAATATTCGTGATCGTCCGCTGGAGGTAGAGATCTGTGCGCCGATCTTTTCACCCATGTATCCTCACCCCGTAACTATCCACTATCAGCACAATCCTCGACCGAGCTCAACCGCCCTATCGAGCGCCGCACGAATAGCGGCACGAACAGCGCTGTCGGCCTCTGAGCGTTTTAAAATTGCAAGTGCCGCGGCGGTAGTCCCATTCGGAGATGTGACACGCTCTCGTAGCTCAGCAAACGTTGCTCCATCGGCCTCTAAGTACGCCACCGCCCCCTTCAGTGTCTGAAGAACAAGGGCATGGGCGTCGCCTGCAGGCAACCCACACTCGCGCGCCACTGATTCTATCTGCTCTCCTAGCCAACATACGTAAGCGGGACCTGATCCGGCAACAGCTGTTGCAACATCTATAAGCTCCTCACGTCCAACTCTCCAAGCTTGTCCGCATGACTGCACTACTCGCTCAACTCGTTTTCCTTGCTCGACAGAAAAATCGGCGGGTATGTAATATGTTGTCGCGCTCTCTCTTACCCGAGCGCCTAAATTGGGCATCGCTCGGGCAATCAGATTATGAGAGAGCAGTTGGGTAAGTGTTGCTACGGATACTCCCGCCATAAGCGAGAGCACTACTGCGCCAGCTGGAACTTTGGCTTGCAAATCAGACGCAACCGCTCTGGCATCTTGAGGTTTAACAGTTAATACAACTACATCATCGCTCTGAAGCGCTGGCAACGTTACCGGGCATAATCCGATGCTCTGCGTGATCGACTCATTCTTTGACGAGTCTCGAGCTACGAGCATGACATCTTGGGATGACATCCCGCTCAGTAATAAACTTTTAGCAACTACTGAGCCAAGATTACCAGCTCCAACGATGATTACTCTCATTGCTTTCGACCCCGGTCAGAGTTTTCGACTTCTGCCACCGTTCCTTCCTCTAATCCTAAAAAGCGCAGCATCTGATCCACAAGAACCTTATAATCTCGCGGGTCAGCCATATTAAGGCGATACTCATTGAGCACCTTAATCTGAACATCTGTGCTCCACTGCTTCCAGGCTTCCGCTGATATGGTTTCGTAGATTCTTTTACCCATATCGCCAGCGAAGGGAGGCTTATCTAGTCCAGGAAGCTCTTTCTTAAACTTGGAACAGAATACAGTTCTCGACATATGACATCCGTTATAAAAACACGGTAGCGCTACCAAATCGCTGACAGACCGCGCGAAGTTTTGCTAATATTTACACGCTTTTTGATTCGTGTCATGCCATCCCATAATCGACAGTATCGCGTGATAATAGTAACTTCAGGGAGCTATGTTCATCCCTATTGGAGACGATAATTCGACCCGTCGAAGCTTGCCACTCGTGACGTGGGCTTTAGTAGCGGCGAATGCCTACGTGTGGTTTCTTGAGCTTTCAAAGGGCGAGGCTTTTCTTGCTTCATATGCAGCGATTCCCTACGAAATCACAACAGGAACCGACCTATTAGCCACCAAATATCTCCCGATTGGTGGCACATATACCCCGATTCATAACGGGCCTGGGCCTAGTCCAGTTCAACTCACACTCCTCACCTCTATGTTCATGCACGGATCGTGGATGCACATCATCGGGAATATGGTGTACCTGCTCATATTCGGAGACCAGATCGAAGACAGGCTGGGAAAGCTCCGCTTTCTTTTGTTCTACCTCGTAGCTGGCATATCGGCTGGGCTTGCTCAGGTATGGGCGACCCCTCTCTCTGTATTGCCGTGCGTTGGAGCTTCCGGAGCGATTGCGGGAGTGCTAGGAGCCTACTTGATTCTCTATCCACGCAACGCAGTGCGCGTGCTTATTTTTCAGAGCGTAGTGCGCCTACCAGCAGTTATCGTTTTGGGAATGTGGGGCTTCATGCAAGTTGCTGGTCATCTTGGTACTCCAGGTGAACAAGGCGGAGTAGCGTATATGGCGCATATCGGCGGATTTATCGTTGGTCTTGTTACGAGCGTGTTCATACGCTTGTCCATCAAGAGACGATCTCGGCGCGCCCGAAGCTTGCAGTGGTAGCCAAGTCGGCGTTTTAGGGAACAAAAACGATACACCTCTGCGATATTTTCTCCTCGAGGCCGTTACTAACTCAAGACAACTCCATGAGGCCGCCCCGTAGCTAAGACACATAACCACCTGTAACAACTAATTCTCTACTAAAACAGCCAGCCCGAGGTCAGCGGGGAATGGGGTCAGAAATCGATTCGAGCCCCCCTTCCTTTTTACAATTCCGTGACAACTCCCGAGCTCGGCTGTGGCACGGTGTCCTTCATCACGTATCGTTTATTGGAGGGGAACCATGACGACACGCAAAACCGACATAGAACTTGTTAAAGGAGTAACAAATCGCGAAGAGGGCTGCTTCGAAGAGCTGCTCTCTCGATACGGATCCAAAGTCCTCAACTTAGCTATGAGGATTACGCGGAACCAAGAAGATGCTGAAGACGTATTACAGGAGGTATTCATTACTGTCTTCAAGAAAGTTGAGAGCTTTCAACACAAGGCTCAGTTCTCAAGCTGGCTCTACCGAGTAGCGATGAACTCAAGCTTTATGAAGATCCGCTCCAGAAATCGTAGACGTACCGTTTCGATGGAGGACGTAGAGCCGACTATCAAACAGAACTGGGTTGGAAATAGGACCGAGATGTTTGATGTCGATTTTATGAGCTCACGGCACGAGTTGCGTACTGCCATCCAGGCAGCTGTTGAGGCACTTCCGGAGGATTACAGAGCTATCTTCATCCTGCGTGATGTCGACGGACTCTCAAATGAGGCTGTGAGCCGAGTGCTTCAGCTATCAGTGCCTGCGGTAAAGAGTCGCTTACATCGGTCGCGTTTATTGATGCGACAGCAGCTTAAGAGTCACTATGAGGCATTCTGCTCAGGGGACTTTGTTGCAGACCTTGAGACAATTCACGTGGTGTAAGAGATGGCACACAATTCCGATGAGCGCACGTAAGAAGGTGGACAATGCCACCATACGTGCGCTCACCTGAGCCCAGAAGGGCTGGGAATGTTTACGCACAAATTCGAATAGTTACCAAATCTCGCTGATCTGAGCGTTCCAACGACCACGAAGCTACTACCTTAGTAGGCATAGATAGCTATACTGCCACCATGACCTTCGTGGCGGCTTTTTACACCTTTTCTATCGAGCTCAATATCCCGGAGCGGGGGTTATTTACATCCTTTCGCCTCAAAGTTCCCCGTCATGAATTAGAGTCCTTAGAGCACTTCTGTGCTCGCATGATTGCATTTCTTCATTGCTATCGCTCAGGAATAGCATTTACGCAGGAAGTCTCAGACCCAAGAGAGCCTACAATATTACTGACAGATACAATTGGCGAACGGCTCCTTTGGGTACACGTTGGTGGAATTGAGCGTCGCAAGCTTGAGCTATCACTCAAGCAAAACCCCAATACTCCTCATATCGTCTACTTTTTTGAGCCAGCTCAGATTCATGGGTTTTGCCATTCGCTACGCGGAAGCAAATCTAATTGGATCGAGAGCGTTCAGTTTTTTCTGATCGATTCTGACTTTCTGACACGCCTTGCGGAGCGGGAGCGAACAAGCCCTTCCTGGGTAGCTAGCTTTTTAGACCAACGCGTCTATCTTTCTATCGATGGGTCTGATTTCGAGTCTGATCTACTCCCTCTTGATATGTGGAGTGAATACCAGAAGCACCTCCTCACCCCGCACCAGGGAATCGAGAACCAATCTGCTCTCGAAAACTGGCCATCTTCTGCTGAACCTAGCGACAAGGAACGCTCTACCCGCTCCCTACGATAGCAGCGCGTCTCGTGCCCTACGAAGAGGTTTTGACAGTAGTTGATGAGCTCTGCTTCGTGAAAAAAGTCTTTTTCGGTTTCTTAATCGATATCTCGACTCGATATTTCGCTACATATGTAGTTCCTGGAGCTAGTCTGCTTACTGTGACTCGCTGCTTTCGAGTTCTTACTTTTTGTAATTTTGCTGCTACTGCCATGGCATTCAGCTCGGCGCTGCTTGCTCGAACGCTCGGCGATAAAGTCACCTCATACGTGAGCGTTGCACTACTCGCCAATCGCTCTGCTACAGTGCGACTTACCTTTAACTTCTTACTCAAGAAAGTCACAAAGCTCGCCCCTATCTGCACACTCGGCAGAGCAAGCGTTACAGATTTTGTACCTACAGACTCTACTGTTGGCGCTGGCAACCCTCCAGACCCGGAACCAATCGGAATCGGAGTTGCTGTGGCAGCGGTTGGCGTTGGCGTCGGAGTGGGTGTCGAGGCAGAACATACTTTAGCCGAGGCGAGCTGCGTACCCTCTAGAACAATATCTATTCGACCCGCATCGCTGCTCCATCCAGGAGAACCTACAAGTAGCATCGGAATCGACGCACCATTCACATCCTGAACGCACGTGCTACCACCAGCTAGCACTTGTCCCTGTGCTTGATTCGCATCAAAGATGCAGTTATTGAAACTCCGGGGAGTTCCACACGAGCTGGGTAGTTGTGTTGAGAGCAGCGCTACCGATCCCCCCGTATCGGGCTGCGTACGATAACTAGCGTATGCTACATCAGAACCGGATCCTCCAAGAAAAGAGCTAAATGCCGCTCCTAGCAATCGAAGGCCCCGAAACGCCGTCACCGGCATATCATTCATCGGAATAGCGGCATTGCACACCGAGCCGTACGATCCAGAACCGTCCGAACGCTGGATTCGAAGCAAGTCATCATTTGGAATATTGTACGCGAAATGTCCATTGATCGGGTCACCAGCGAGACTCGTACCCAGTCGTTGATCGACAGTTCCAAGTGCTATGTCTTGCAGTGGACTAGTCAGTGGTACAAAGCCAACGTAACCGGAGCCAGTATTAGTATTGGGCGCCCCAACCGCCACATCAGAGTCAATGACGTTTGCTCCCTCAATTTCAGCCAATGCTCCTCCAAATAATGAGGATACAGAGCCCTGAGCACTGAAGGAGGTGGCAGAGTCATCAGAAAAAGTACAAACTCCCCCCACATTTGTTATCGTAATCGTCTCAATTTTATTGAGTAGTGGGCTGCCCGCTATTATTGATGTTGCATTTATAAGTGCGCCGCTTAATTTAACAAGTGGCAGCAACTCGGTCGCTGAACCGGGCACCAAGCTCAGATTACTAATACCACAAATAAAATACGGCGAGCCGCTACTCTGGCTTAGGTAAGTGTGAAGCAACGCGGAGTAGCCGCTTGGCCGAGGTTCGCTAATAATCAAATCTGCTCGATCATCGCCATTGAGATCCTTTGTAAACACAACGGAGGCGCCGAAGCGATTGCCTGCAGCAGGAGAGCCAGCCGTAATTGTCTGAATAGGAGTAGATAGATCTTGCGAACTATAAATATAAACCCGCCCCTCTCCATTATTGTACTCTGGTGCACCAACTGCGATGTAAGAATAGCTTCCAACGGGTCCACTACACGCGATGCTGGAGCCGAAACGCTCGGCCGTTGACCCAGTCAACGATGCAGCGGGCTCGAACCACGTCTCGGCTGTCGGCGGATCGCTCAAGACCACCTCGGGAGCACTCATCGTCACGACGAGTGTCATGGCAATCAGGCGTCTCATGGTCGGCGCCTCATGCGTATGTCACCGAGCCACCGTGAACAACACCGCAACATTGCTCCTGCGATTGCCCCTGTAACATAGCTACAAATGAAGGGCACAAAGTAGCCAGATATGAATACGCCAAACTGAAAGGCTGCTAGGAGAATGAAGCTTCCTAGAACAACAGGAAGAATAGACGAAGGCGCAACCATCAACACCGCAACTCCAGTAAGCGTTGCGATGCCAAGTCCTATACTAACTTCTCCGAGAAACGGCAGGCGTGCGAGCCAATCTCTGCTTATAATATTTGAGATAGCTGTGGCGTGAATATCAGTGCCGAACATCTCTGATTCGTATGGAGCTGAAAAGGTGTCTCTCTGGGCTGGACCATTTCGGCTGCGCAGACTCAACCCAACTACGACAATTTTATCCTTCAGGGCCTCAGCGGGGAGGCGCTTCTCGTCTGAGAGCACATCCGCGTAGGAGAACCGTCGTGGACTACCAGACGCACCATAAAAGTTGATGAGCGCTCTCTGGTCTGAAAGTTTGCTCGATACGTCAGAACCTGCGCCTACTACAGCAAGGGAGGGCAATGGATCAAAGACCTCCGAGTGATACTGGTAAAATGACCGGACTTTGCCCGCGTTTTCCGAGAGGGTTACAAGCCCAACACCTGCAGCAGCCGACTCGAAAAGTGCATCTGGCTTTATCATCTGCTCCACTGTGTATGAGCCGTTGAGCGTTGCCTGTTGCACTGTGCCGATTGCAGCTCCGATGACTGTTGGTATCGAACTCATTGATTGGGCGAGTAGTTGATCTGAGGCGGGATCAGATTGTCCACCAACAAATAAGATATCAAAAACTACTCGCCGCACGCCTGCCAATTTGAGCTTATCAAGAAGCCTTGCATGAAGAGCTCGGGGCCACGCACCTGCCATCGGAACATTGAGGTCGAGATAGCTCGCCTCATCAAGTGCGACAACGACAACATCAGATGATGCTGGCCGGGCACCGCGCAAAAGAAATAGATTGTCTAATTGAGCAAACTCTAACTTGGTGCCGATGGAGGTGAACATCAATGGCAGCATGATCACTACCATCGCTACCAAAATCCCGATACGAACTACGCCCACACGCTCAAGCGCCTCACCAGACAACCAGCTTGCGTGCTCGTTTCTCTCAAGAACTGCCGTCGGCCTATCAGTCAGTGGGACATCACGAGGAGGAGCAACGAAAGCGCTTCCAGGATCTGCAGGACCGCTTCCAGCTATCCGATACACAAACGCTCTGGCATCGTACGAACGGACCGCAGGATTCGGATTAAGGAGCGCCATGACTCCCTCTGCAATCCAGTCAGGAATATCTGCCCGATAGGAGCGCGGGTCTTGAGGCTTCTCATTTATTTTCCGCATGATTAAACGTGCCGGAACCTCATCGTAAATTGGATGTCGACCCGTTAATAATTCATATAGAACCGCGCCTAGCGAATAATAATCCGCAGCGATAGTGACCTGATCTCCAACCAAGAGTTCTGGAGCAAGATACGCAATCGTCCCTACTATCTGGTCGGCATTGCCTGTAAGCATCGACACATCCCCTCGAGCGATGCCAAAGTCAGTTATCTTAACTTTCATGTCGCCGACGAGCATGATGTTGTCAGGTTTGAGATCGCGATGGATTACCCCAACATGATGAATCGCTGAGAGTCCCCGGGCGATCTGAGCCGCTATCCGGGTAAATACTGAAATAGATATTCCGTCCTCAGAAATTATTGACGCGAGCGTCTGCCCCTGCAGATACTCCATGGTGTAAAAACGCATCTCACCATCTTGTCCAAGATCAAACGTGCGAACGACATTTTCGTGATGGATACGATACGTGAGTCGCACTTCCCTCAAGAAACGCTCCGTAGCGCCCTCCGCGACGTGCCCTGTTCGCTTCAGAACCTTAAGGGCGACTCGCGTCTCACCTAAGACCTCATCATCAGCAAGATACACTGACGCCATCCCCCCAGAGCCGAGGGTGCGAATGATGCGATACCGGTTAGCTACCAACTGTCCTGGTGCCAGATGTCCACTGGTGTGCTCAGTCGAGTACTCGGTCATAGTTCGCTGCTTACTTTTACGAAACTCCCCTGGGTGGGATATCGGTAGAAGGGCTTAGAATCCTGAGAGTTTTCTCTCGTTTACTCTATTTTCGGAGTAGACCGCTGATAGGACGGCTATCAATTTTCTACATAGGCGCATTTTTTACGAAGGCTCAGGCATCCTTACTATTGAGGGAGTACGCAACTTGTATGGGCTTGGGCATCAACACCGCACGCCAACCTACTGATTTAACTGTTTTTTAATACGCGGCGATGACGTACACACAGACACCACTCGGTCCATCTACAC
>OMII01000284.1 GCA_900299055.1 Pseudomonadota bacterium
ATCTCAAACAACGCTGCCGTCGCTGGAGCGGTAAGGATCACGAGCACGGCAATTCTATTGCCTACATTTTTCCACCCCCAGACAACACTCAGTAGGCCGATAATCCACAACGGCAATAACCACACTGGAATCAGTGTAAAGCCTGGGAGACTGTGTCGTGGATGAAGGTTTTCGACGCGCAAGAACCAGTAGTAGGGATTGAGCACAGAAGCATAATTCGTCAGCGTGTGCTGAACTACCTGGGTGAACGGTAAGGTGTAGATTCGCTCCCCACGAATTGCTTGAAAACGCTGCATCGTGATTTCCGGGTGCGTGTATTGCAACCACAAGAACGGCACAAGAACGACCGCGCAGCTCATACACGTGGCTAGCACCCCGCGCCATGAAACGCGCCGATCAACGATTGCAAGCAGAGCAAAAACCCCAAGGAGCGATGAGACCCATCCTCGCGCCGGCGTATAGGCGTAAAAGCACAACCCAAAGAGAAGTCCGGCGATTACGTGCCACCGACGATTGTCAGACCGGCACGCATACAAAAAGGCAGCGACACCGGCAAAATAAAAGGCGGCTGCATCCATATACTCGAAGCCCGTGCGGCTATGGATATACCAAAAAGTTGAGCTCGCAAGGAAAATTGGAATCAGCCATGCTCGGGCCGCACCGCGCGCTAATGAAAAAATTGTAGCTACCGAAAAAACGCCCATCAGACTGAGCACTGCGGCTCGGGATCTCACGGCGACCTCGTCCAGCCCACGCAGCGCCACAAATGGTATCTGTAAATAAACCGAGAGCGACAGCGCATACTCTCCCAATCCATGAAACAAGAGCGGCCAAGGACGACCACGATGGTCTTTCCCGGTCTCCAGTATGGAGCGCGCGTCTATGCCAGCAATCGATTCGTCGCAGAAAAAATAGGGGGGAAATCCAGCGAGATTCCAGAACGTCACTACGAGGTATGCACACAAGGCGATACACGCCATGCAACGATCCGCCCGAGAAACGTCCGAGGCACAAAGCGAGCGCTTAAATCTGGTAAGGAACCCGCCTGAAGAGATGGATGAGGATGAATCACTGGAGCTCATGCAACCGCCACTAAGATATTGATATACCAGCGCATTATTCTCGCCCTCCACGACTCTAGGCAAGATGTTATCGGCGTCCTGGTGGCAGTAACGAGCCATTCAAAAACACACTGCTCTTGCGACCGGACACCTCAATAATATGGATTGCTCACGACGAGTAGCTGAACGACACTCTGACGTGAGTTAAGGTCTTGTTAGTTCGACATTTATTCATGAAAAAGCGTCTTTTCGCCCTACTCCTTGCCGCGACCGCTCTGCTCGTGTCCGTGGCGTTCTGCCTCTCCCAGATAGACGAAGTTGCCGGGAAGAGAAGTCTCGCCAGCCTCACTCCGTATATTTCATTCGTTGCTGAGTGGGGTCGCTATATCGCCCTACACGCGCATGACCTTGTGGTGTGGGCCGCGGGCGGCTCGATCGGCGTAGTCATTATCCTTGCGATGCTGGCCAGCAGCGCCTCTCACAGACTTTTTTTGATCGCCATCGCCACAGCACTCCTCACCCAACTCTTGCTCACTCTTGAAGGACTTCGCCTGTCGTTTATTTCCCTTTGCGGGTTTGAGCAAAGTGCTCAGACCTCGCGTCTTGCGGCGCTCTACCTCGGGTTTGGCGGCTATGCGGTCGTTCTCGTGCTCATAACACTAGCCTACCGAGGAGCGAACGCGTTGGATTTTGACAGGGTAAAAGCCCACTTCAACCACTTTGGTCGAGTGGAGTTCTGGGCTCTCTTCTGTATCATCGCCGTAGCCACCATCTTTCGCGTCTATGCCCTCAACCACCACCTTAATACCTTCGAAGGAGAGCTCGCTCTGTACTCTGCTGGAGCCACTTCGCCCACGGGAATTATCTACGCCAATCGAGGGTACGCCGGACCATGGGCCCCCCTGGGAATCCTGTACTATGTGCCGATTTACATCACGACCACTCTCTTCGGCACAAACCTGCTGGCTCTGAGGCTCTCATCAGCGTTGGTTGGCATTGCAACCATCCCACTTGTGTATCTGTTGGCGAACAAGATAGCCGGCAGAGCAGCGGCCCTGTTTGCATCAGCACTCTTTGCACTTGATTGCCTCCATATAGGATGGAGTCGTACCGATGTTCATCCACACGGCGTAACAACATGGCCTACACTACTCATGTGTTTCTTTTTATTGCGCGCAGCGGAGACGAAGAAACTCTCATGGGCGATCGCAGTGGCAGTGATGATGGGACTCTCCTGGCACCAATATCCATCAGGTCAGTCAGCTGTAGCGATACCCCTTATCGCCGTAGCGGCGTCATTCGTTTGCAATCGAGGCACTCTACCACTTCGGCGTGCACAACTCGCCATCATCTCTCTTGGAGTAGTCTTGTGGATTATCGGACTCCCCCTGAGCTACTACCCAGTCGATGGACAGATAAAATTTCTTAACCCCTTTACCCTTACTGGCCCCCGCGCGCTCTGGGGTTCGGAAGGAACGACGGTTTCCGCCTGGCAGATGGCTCTCTTCGTAGTTCTCAAGGCGTTGAGACACTTCTGGGATTTCACCCAGGGCATCTTCTTTCGTGTACCATATCTGTTTCACCAGGAGTGGTTACCCTACAATCCCCCGCTTCTCCCGCGCACCGTTCCGTGGTTTGTAGCTTCACTGACTGTTGTAGCGCTCGCGATTATGCTTCGGCACGCGAAGCGGTTTGAGACCGCCGTATTATGTGGGTGGTTTGTCGCCGCCGTACTTCCGGGGATCCTCTCTGAGCACGCATACCCAAAGCGGATGTCGACCATCTTTCCGCTTCTGGATATTTTGGCCGGAATCTCCTTAGGATTTATTCTGACGCACCTCAAACATTCACGTTTCGCCTACAGTCACCTTGTAGGAAGAACGATTGCAATCGCCGCGCTCATTCCACTCACTATTTACTCGTGTTTCCTCTGGTTCTCGGGCGCCAACTTTAAATACGGTCCAGCTCCTGAGATAGCGATGGCACGTGAGCTTGAGCGATCCATTTCCCCCGACACTATCGTCATCGCGGGACTCGGGGGAGGATACGAGCCAGGAAAGTTCCTGTACCTCACCCTCGATCACCTCGCGAATCCTCGCAATCGACCCAACATCTACATCCCTATATCGAACAACTTGCTTCGTGAATTTCTCACAACACTTACCATCGACACCCAACAGATCGCCACGAGCTTGCCTTACACATGGACCAAGCTCGATAAACAACTACAAGAGACCCAAGCTGTTCAGCAGTGGAAATATCTGACCGTATTCGTACTAGACACGCTTCACAACGCCCCACAAAATGTGGAAGCGCTCGCTCTTGCCTCGGCACTTTGTCGCACCCCGACCATTCGCCACGCCGAATCGGCAGTTAATTCACGAGAGTGGAAGATGCTGTCAATCACGAGCGTAACCTGCCCGATTGCTGAGTTGACTCGACCACTTATCACCTCGCAAGCTACCACTCCGGGGTGATAATTCGCATCGCTACCACCCGCCAAGTAGAACACCCTCTCACTTTGCGCACCAAGCCGAGCGCAGTGTGGTTTTAGGACGTAATTTTAGCGATTTTTAATGCCGTAGAAGCATCTTACGATGTGATAGCTACAAGGTGCCCTAAACTGCCCCTCGCTGCTACGCGGCGCTGTTCGCGCCCAGGAAACCAACGCGAGTCTTTCAAGATTTATGGATCTCTCCCTTGTCATCCCCGTCTTTAATTCCGCCTCGTTCGCTGCGGAGAGCGCCACTCTCGTACACACATACCTAACAAGCTTATCTCCCCTGCGCTTTGAGCTCATATTTGTGGACGACGGTAGCTCCGATGCCTCAGCGGACATCCTTGAATCGCTACACCTCCCTCACACACATATCGTTCGGCTCCCACAGAATGTAGGTAAGTTCGGTGCAATCTGCGCTGGAATGAAAATCGCCACGGGGGACTGTCGCATATTCACTGATGGCGATATCCCGTATGAACTAGAAGCTATTGGATACATCTCCGATACGATTCTAACTCGTAACTTTCATGTCGTTATCGGGGACAGAACACTTCCAGGATCAGAGTACGCAGAACGCCTCAGCTTTGTGCGCTCTGTAGTGACGCAGCTGTTTACCGCATTTGTCCGCATTCTTGTCGCAGGAGGACTCTTCGACACTCAATGCGGCATTAAGGGATTCCGAGGCGATGTGGCAAGTGCCCTATTCCCACTACTTCGAGACAAAGAGTTCTCGGGAGATGTTGAGCTTTTATACATCGCGCTGAAATACAACTTGGAGATCAAACGAGTTCCGGTTCGACTGCGACGTCAAGCACCATCGAGCGTGCGGGTCATGAGGCATGGATTACGGATGCTCCGACGAATCTCCAAGCTGCGACACGCATGGTTCATCGGGCGCTACAAATCCGACGAGCTCGCGCAGATCGCCGACCAAAGCTATTGGAATCGTCCACTATCCGCAGAAACCCGCTACAAAGCGGGTGGCGCGATGGGAGACTGAGGAGGGTTTTCAACCTCAAAGAATAACATCTTTTGCTGATGCGCTTTTGAGTACTCAACCTCAACCTCTTTACCCTGCGGGTAGAGCTCTTTGAGAAGAGATATCCATTGTTCACGCTCCTTCGTCGGCTGAAAGATAAAGAGGTAGTGCTTCCAGTATGTGCGAGTCTTGAGCGTCTCAATTTGCGAGGTCAATTCAGACGTCGTGTAGTACCAACTTGTGAGTACTGGCCTCGGCTGACGGATCTGATCAAGCGCGGTCTGCGGACCATCGTTACCAGTCGCGTAGGCTATCGAGCCTCCTGCTGTCTTCATCCGATCGTAGATCGTATAGAACATCTCACAGCGCCGCTCCTCAGCGAGATAAATAACAAGCGTATCATCCTTCAACAGCGAAAGCGCCGTGTCACCCGCCTGCATTTGAATCGGTCGGCCTGGCGTGCGGGTAAAAAATGCTGTGATCTGAGACACACCGAGAGTCACGACCAGACAAACGGGTATCGCTATTCTGTAAGAGGCCGCGACAAACTTTGAACCTCGCGCCACAACACCATCGAGAAACCAACTGAGCTCGAGGACTCCTAAGACAAGACACAAGACTATGCTAACAGCGATGCGTCTATCCGCGAGCTCGGTCGCCATTCCGGGTATAAGACCTCCGGCTATCATGGCAATAAAAACCAGGGACTCTGGTCGCTTGAACATCACCAGCAATCTTGCAAACGCTATGACGCTAAAAATCGCGGTGATAGACGACACCGACCGCACAGGCATGACCATGGCGTGGTTTGTCCAATGGGTTGGGGCTGCAGGCGCGTAAAATATCTCGTAAAAGAAGTACAGCGACTGCCCCAGCATTTGCCGTATCCGTTCTGCTTGCGACACCATCTTGTCCGGGGGATACGGGTTATCGAATGGCTGTATAAATTTAATGTGGCCGTTTACCGCGTAATACACGATCGAGCGCACCCCAACGAAAAGCGCGAGGCCTAGTAGCACCAGAGCAAACTTTCGTATGTGGCCATGCCACTGACGACGCTGAAACAAGACTACTCCTACCGTTGCAGCCAAAGGACCAAACAAGGCAAGTTTCGCCGACGGATACACAAACTTTGTGCACGGTATCAGTGCGACCAGAGCCATAAAGCTCCACCACGAACGTGAGCTAAGGGCATGAAACGTCGCCCACGCAATCAGCAACGAGAGGATTACTGGGACATGGTGCATGACCGGTAGGCGTGCCCAATCGATATCAAGAGGTCCAAAGGCATAGAGAATTAAAGCTGTAATTGCAGCAAACGGCCCGCGAAGATTTCTGACGAAGAAAAACAGAACAACGCAGCCGAGAAGACTAATCGCTGTACTGAGAAGTCTCTGATCAAGATAGAAAAGAGACGACTCACTGACACGAGTAAATAGCTTGTGGATTACAACCCACGACATACCCGAGGATTGCTGCACGAACTGCCCCACTTCCTGCCCGAGAATCCGGTCCCAAGACTCAGACACAAGACGGTGGGGACACGCCTCAGCATCATATCCGAACGGATTCCGGTTGAGCTGATAGAATCGAGTAGCGCACGTAACAAGCAAAATCGAGGCTACCGCCGCAACCTCCGGTAGCGAGACTCTGGCAATCGCCCGTGCTGGATCTATCCATCCCTTTGATAGCTGTTCGCGATCGCGCCACAGCATAAGCACAAACGCAAACAGCGCCGCAACAAAGGCACCACTATAGAAGTACAGCGTCGGGTCTGGCCTTCTCTGTAGCGCCGAAAGCTCTCCCATGCCCGCGAGGGCAACTGCAGTGATGTACATGAAGGCCCACCCAGTACATCGCCTGACAAATAACAATGTCAACAAAACGAGCGCAAGCGCACCCGCAGCGATCTCAGATTCGTACAGGGCAAAGTTCCAATGGCGATTAAGAATGAGGTTCCCTAGCGAAGAGATCTCACGTATTGGTCCAGCTGCCACCTCAAAACACGCCCTTCCGGCGGCTTCAGACTCAAAGCATTCCTGACGTAGCGAGAAAAAAACTACTGCGACAAGCGCGATACACAGCACCTGAAAATAACGCAAAGCGAGCGACGAACGTTGGGACATGGCCGAGCTATTCAAGGCTCTTGCGGATGTGCTCATGAGAGCGCCCTAAGAGCGTAGTAATTTATGTACGTGCATTGCACGGGCGGAACCAGGCGCAATCGGCACCAGATCGTCACCCCACGTACAAACGATACCCCCTCGCCTACAAGGGGTCGAGCCCCAAACATCGTGCCAGCAACCCGCCTTCCACCGGCCCTGGAGAAGCGGCCTACAGAGCATCCGCGGCAAGCCGTACAGAACGTGGTCTAGTGGTAGGCGCTTAGCGAGAGCACTCTCGAAACGTGCCGCAGCTAGCGAAGTCTAATGCGCTAAAAACACCCGATTGGCTAGGAGGTCTATCAACTCTGGGATCCCCGCCCCCGTAACACTCGAGATCACGTGCACTGCTAGCCCTCGAGAGGCAAACCGTCGTCGGAATTCCTCGACTCGCTCCTGCGATGAGACCGCATCTACTTTTGTGAGCACCACGATCTGCTCTCGCGCCGCTACCTCATCCGAAAAATTACGTAGCTCACGATTAATCGTATCGAAAAGCACCTCTAGATCAGCCTCTTCTCCCGTCTCGGTAAGCTGCGCCAGATCGAGCAAATGCGCGATGATCTTTGTGCGCTCCACGTGCTTGAGGAATCTGATACCAAGCCCCCTCCCCTCACTGGCCCCTTCGATTAATCCAGGAATATCTGCGACCACAAAATGGCGCCCACCTTTTGCCTGAACCACCCCTAGATTCGGCACCAACGTCGTAAATGGATAATCAGCTATCTTAGGACGAGCCGCTGATATGCGTGATATCAAGGTTGATTTTCCGGCATTCGGAAAGCCCACAAGACCCACATCCGCTACCAACTTAAGCGAGAGCTGAAACGCGCCAGCTTCGCCCTCCTCTCCCGGCTGAGAATGCTCAGGTGCCTGATTGGTTGATGTTTTAAAAAACGCGTTGCCCTTTCCACCGCGCCCGCCTTTTGCGAGCACAAACTCACGCCCATCAGCGTCTAGGTCGACGACTAATTCTCCAGATTCTTTATTTTCAAGATCAAACGCGAAGACCTGCGTCCCAACTGGCAGCTTGATGACGACATCCTCCCCGGCTCGACCATCTTTACGACTCCCCTGACCAGCCTCACCGTTTCTGGCTTCCCACACCGCCTGAAACTTAAAATCGAGTAGTGTGTGCACGTTGGGATCCGCGCGCAAAATCACTGAGCCGCCGCGCCCACCATTACCACCGTCAGGGCCACCGAGTGGAACAAACTTCTCACGGCGAAAGTGTCGCGCGCCAGGACCACCCTTACCCGCTCGCACCTCAATGACCGCTTCATCAATAAACTTCATATCAACCTCGCCACTACCACTCGAAGAGATCTCGAGAGCCGCCTTACGGCCCATACCCATAAACAAGAAAAAGGAGTGGGTCTCGTACGAGCACCTCACTCCTTTCTCAAACTCGCTCCGCGAGCGCAGCTACCAATTAGGCGGCTGGCTTAACAGAGATCGATTGACGTAGTCCCTGCTTGAACTCAACAACGCCGTCTACAAGAGCGAACAGCGTGTAATCACGGCCCGTCCCTACATTGTCACCAGCATGGTATGTGCTGCCACGTTGACGAACCAGGATGTTTCCTGCTCGTACGACTTCGCCACCAAACTTCTTAACTCCGAGACGCTTTCCTTGGCTGTCTCGTCCGTTCCTGGTACTTCCTACCGCTTTCTTATGTGCCATCGAACCACCTCTAGACTAAAAGCTCTACGTTCAACTCTTACAACGAGACCGACTCGATAACGATCTCACTCTTCGCCTGACGGTGTCCCTGCTTCTTGGTGTATCCGCCCTTCAAACGCTTCTTGAAGATGATGACCTTCTTATCCTTCTTGTGCGCTACAAGTCGGCCGGTAACCGTTACTCCCAAGCTCTTCTCGCTGCCAGCGAGAACCTTTACCTCGGCGCCGCCAGTCTTGCCAGCCATGAGCACGTCTGAAAACGTGATCTTGTCACCAGGGTTCCCCTCGACTTCGTCGATCGAGATCTTGGTGCCCGCTGTTACGCGATACTGCTTTCCTGCGGTGCGAACGATCGCAAACGCCTGTGGCTCCTGTGTGGAAGCTGCTGCTGTGGAATTTGTTGTGTCCTTCGAAGACTTCTTTGCTGTCATACCTGATACATCCTTTGCCGCCTGACCTACCCTCTCGCCGAAGCCTACTGCTTACAGCGACTGAACTAGGTGCAATTACAGTAATTGATACGGCCACCTGTCTGCACTGGCCTCCACTTCAGGGTGCATTTTTTACTCCCGCTACAAGATAGCCTCTTGGCGGTAAACACCTGAAAGTACTACAGTGCACAAAACAGAGCAGCGAAGATACCCAACAGAGCCCCGAAAAGCAAGGCGAAGGCCTATATGATCAGGGCTTCTTTGTCGGTATACTTCAAAAAAGCAAGCACAGCTGGCACGAGCCACAAGATATCAGGGAAGACATGCGAGGCGACGGTTTCACGGTAGCAGTAATCGAGGACGAGGACCTCATCCGTAAGAGCGTTACGATGAACTTGGAGCTGGAAGGCTTTCAAGTCATCACTGCCGCCGACGGCGAGCTCGGTGTTAAGCTAATTAACGAACAAAAACCAGATCTTATCGTCATGGATGTGATGATGCCGAAGAAAGATGGGCTGCAAGCCTGTCGTGAACTTCGGATTTCGGGCATCTCCACGCCAATCATCCTTCTCACGGCCCGAAGCAGTGAGACTGACAAGGTCCTCGGCCTCGACCTGGGGGCTGACGACTACCTTGCAAAACCTTTTGGTATGCTTGAGCTGATGGCGCGCGTTAAAGCGCTGCTACGCAGAGTGCAGAGAACTGCCAACGTCGATCAGGTGCAATTCGCTGATGTTGTTATAGATTTCAAGGCCTATCGGGCTCACAGAAACGACGATCCGATCGAGCTATCGGCGCGGGAATACCGCCTACTTCGCTATCTAATATCGAAACAAGGCAATGTGGTTACGCGTGATGAGCTCCTGGACGAGGTTTGGGGGTACAACTCCTATCCGACCACTAGGACGGTGGACAACCACATAGCTCGGTTACGCCAAAAGATAGAGTCAAACATCGACGAACCCCGCCACATCCTCACCGTCCACGGGGTCGGCTACAAGTTTGTAGCTTAAAAAGCTCATCGATACCAGGCAGTTAGGTCAATTGTACAATTTTTTTAAAAAAATTGTACCAAAATTGCACCTTTTTCCCCTGACCAAGAATCATAAAGGAAACACAGTCGTGCAGGCCGTTCGAGAGAGCAGTTCGCAGGTACAGGTTCAATGATGTTCACCGCAGTATCCCGTTTGTGGAATCAGTTGGTAGGACGCACAGGTTTACAGCAGGGTTTAAGTACAAACCTCTGGAGAGATAGGTCACGACTACACACCCACAACTTTTTGAGGAACCTAACGCCATGAACGATAAGAACTTCAACACCGATTCAAACCAATCCCTCTTTCAGTTCCACGATTGCAATGATGTGATTGCGCACCTCGGAGATTACCTCGATAAAGAGCTCCCAGCAGTTCAACGCGCCGCTGTTGATGAGCACCTCGATGAATGTCCGGAATGCACAGCTTTCTACGCTTCCTATAAGCACGTCGTTCAATCTGCCGCCGAACTCCGTGAGGACGAACAACCACTTCCTGTAGACGTATCAAATCGTCTCCGTCGTGCGCTCAACGAGCGCCTTGGAATAAGTCTGCCGTACATCGCCTAGAGCACACTACGACCTGCTCGCTCCATGCGCCTTGCTGATGCGAGGCGCATTTGCTTTTACTCGTACGTTCAAAATTCACGATTGGCCGCCAGTCCTTCTTTAGGCTTCAAAGCCCCGTGCGTATAAAGTTCTAGCTGTATTATGCCGAGGACTATAGGGTATGGCGTAATGAGACGCGGATGGGAGCGATGAGATGGACAACCGATATCACCAGGTCAGACGCATCTGCATAGCTGTTCTGTTGGCGGCAATATTCGTACTCCGTCCAGCATTCTCTGACGAAGTGGAGCCGGTCGGTCAGTGTGATCGAGATTTTCTGTCAGACATCTCCAGGAAGTGTGGTCCTTATGCTGATGACCCAAATGACTGGTACAATCCCTCTAACGAATGCACGATCAAAGCACAGGAAGCCTTTACGCTGTGCAAAGAGAACGGATACGAAGCTCGGTTCGTGCTTGTACGTTGCGGGACTCCACCAAATCATGCGCTGGTTGAGTGTAAAATCAACGGTCAGTGGGTATTCATCGACACCAGCGTAGAGTCGTTTTTACGAAGCATTATTCTTCCGGCCGAAGTAATTACATTACCCGAGTTCAAAGCCGACCCACCGTTCACATCGCTACTAAAAAAAGACGGGGAGACGCCCATAGACGAGTTTGCTTGCTTTTTGGCAGGTCGCGATCCCCAAGCCTGCTGCAAGATCGACCCCAAAACTCTCAAGTCCACGTGTGATTGCTCAGCTACCGTCACACCTGAGCCGCCCGCATCAGCGGCACAAACGCCACAGGTCTGCGCCACGACAGAATTGACACAAGGAGGTGGCTTTGAGATTTCAGATTGTCTTAGCTGCTGCGATACACGCTACACATTCCTCTCAAATATCGAGAAGGGCGTCTGCAATGACTTCGTGAGGCACTGCGGAGCGGACCTCGGTGACAATCTCAAGCTGGGGTTCGACAACCCGCTGGGCGGGCTTAGTTCCGAGATGCTCTACCTGGGACTTATAACGGCCTGGCGATGTGATCAATGGCCGAAGCAGGCTATCGCCTGGCGAGATAGTTGCAAGGCTTCATGTCGATCCAGCGACGCGAAGCTTTCAACGCTCACACTAGAGC
>OMII01000285.1 GCA_900299055.1 Pseudomonadota bacterium
ATAAGTAGCTCTGACGATTGACGGAGTAAACAGAAGAACCGATGTCGGGGAGGTTTTTGTAGGTGAGCGACGAGGGCTGTTTCGAGAAGCTACGTGAAACCCTATTTTCTTTACAGGGCTAAGATGTTAAAATCTCTCGGTTTTGGTGTTAATCGACAGTTGTTTTAGGAATGCGCGATGGCAACCTTTCAGACCAGTATCAAACAGGAGTCACGGGATCGGTACCTCACCTACGCTCTAAGCGTTGTGTCGGGGCGAGCTTTGCCGGATGTGCGTGACGGTCTTAAGCCGGTGCAGCGCCGGATTCTTTACGCGATGCTGCAGAACCTCAATCTCAAGCCGTCGAACAGTCATCGAAAGTCAGCGGCGGTAGTGGGAGAAGTGTTGGCACGTTTTCATCCACACGGTGATGTTGCCTGTTACGAAGCCATGGTGCGAATGGCGCAAAACTTTTCGCTTCGGTATCCGCTGATTGATGGGCAGGGTAACTTCGGTTCCCTAGATGGTGATAATGCTGCGGCGTATCGATACACCGAAGCGAAGTTGCGTGAGTTGGCTCTTGAAGTGGTTGGTGAGATCGATCAAGAAACGGTTCCGTTCAGGGATAACTTCGATTCTACGGTAGTAGAGCCAGTAGTTCTGCCGAGCCGAATTCCAAATCTTCTCATTAATGGTGCGACAGGAATTGCTGTTGGAATGGCGACCAGTATTCCGCCACACAATCTCCGTGACACGATCAAAGCTCTGATCGAGCTATCAAGGGATCCAGACCTTACGACATCCAAGCTGACAGGGCTCATCAAAGGGCCTGATTTTCCGACCGGCTGTAACATTCTCAACTCTCAGAAAGAGTTGGTAGATATGTATGAGACCGGGCGTGGCTCCATTCGTATGCGTGGAGAGTGGGAAATTGAAGAACAGGCACGTGGCAAGCAGTGTATTGTTATCACGTCAATTCCGTATGCGGTGAATAAATCAACGTTGGTGGAGCGTATCGCGAGCTTGATCGTCGATCGGAAGGTTCCGCAGTTAGTTGATGTTCGAGATGAATCCACTGATGAAGTTCGTGTAGTGCTTGAGCTCGCTTCTGGAGCGGATGCTGAGGTCGCTATGGCGTATCTCTACAAGAATACGCCAATTGAATCTAACTTTGCGGTGAATCTAACAGCGCTCGTTCCTGTGGAGGGAGGTGCTACTCGCCCTGAATTGTTGTCGCTGAAGGCGTGTCTGCAGAACTTCCTGGCGTTCCGTGAGGAGGTGACAGAGAAGCGACTTATCTTCGAGCGCAAGCAGTTGCAGGAGCGGATTCATATCCTTGAAGGTCTCTGCATTATCTACGACGCTTTGGACGAGGCGATTAAGATTGTGCGCAAGAGCGAGGGGCGGTCGGACGCAGCTGAGAAACTGCAGGGCCGCTTTAAGCTCTCTGAGATTCAGTCGTTTGCGGTAGTTGATATGCGCATCTATCAGCTGTCGCGGACTAATATTGAGGAAATTCGGAAAGAGCTCGCTGAGAAGGAGAAGCGCGTTAAGGAGATCGATAAGATCCTGAAGAGCAAGGACGCTATACAAGAGATAGTGCGAAAGGATCTCGATGCAATCGCTGAGAAGTATGGTGATAAGCGCCGGTCGAAGTTAATCAAAGATAATGTCGATATCGAGTTCGACGAGACCCAATACGTTGTTCAGGAGGATGTGTACGCAGTTGTATCAGTTGATGGCTGGATCAAGCGTATTCGACGGACAAACGATCTCTCCTCTACTCGTATGCGTGAAGGAGACTCTATTCTGGCCGCGCATGCCTTAACGAATCTCGATTCGGTGGCGCTTTTCACGAATTTTGGAACCCTCTTTGTGGTGAAAGTGGCGGATTTCCCAGCCTCTAGTGGATACGGAAACCCTATACAGAAAGTTCTCAAGTTCAAAGACGGCGAGAAAATCATCGCTTCATTCGGTATTGGAACTGGAGTGGGGGCTAGCACCTCGCCAGCCCCTGCTCAAGGTGAGTTAGCTTTGGGTGGTGCGAAGAACGTGACCTCGTTCCCAGATCGTTGCCTGAAAGATGGTGAGACGTATGTCTTGGTCGGACATCAAGGGACGGGGTTCGCTTTGACGCTGACTGAGGTGAGTCAGACCAAGCGAATCGGTCGTCGAGTCATGAAGCTGCGTGAGGGCGAGTATCTTGCGGCAGTTGAGCAGTTGGCGCCACTCATGGTCTTCCTGACGCAGGATGGTTCTGGGTTGGCGATCAGTAAAGATGAGATTCCCGTTCGCGATAGCGCCGCGGTTGGTGTTGCACTGATGGGAGTCCGAGAGGATGACGCGCTTGTGGCGTGTTGTGGAACATCGTCGACTAAGATGAAAGGGACGCTTTTGCTGACGCTTAAGTCAGGAAAGACCAAGGACGTGCCGCTTTCTGAAGTTACCAAGGGGCATAGGGCGCTTAAGGGTACAAAGGTGTACTCACGCGATGAGATTGTTGGTGCGCGAATCGTAGAGGCGTAAGTTTGAGAGTAATGGAGTAAGCGATGGCAAAGGGAACTACCTATAGCGCCAGTGATATCGAAGTTCTTGAGGGACTCGACCCAGTACGGAAGCGACCTGGTATGTATATCGGCGGAACGGATGGTCCGCAGGGTTTGCATCACCTTGTAAAAGAGATTCTCGACAACTCTGTCGATGAGGCGATGAACGGCCACGCAGATACAATCACAATATGGCTTCACAAAGATGGCGAGAGTGTGACGATTGAGGATAACGGTAGAGGTATTCCAGTCGATATTCACCCGAAGTTTAAGAAGCCAGCGCTTGAGATTATTTTGACGACACTCCACGCTGGAGGAAAGTTTAGCGACCATAACTACGTTACTGCAGGTGGACTCCACGGAGTAGGAGCTTCTGTGGTGAACGCGCTCTCCTCAAAACTAGAGGCGACTGTGTATCGAGATGGGTTCGAGTGGCGGCAGAGTTTTACCCGAGGCAAGACGGATGCGGCGATAAAGAAAGGTTCAGCCACACGAAAGAAAGGAACTCGCATATTCTTCCGTCCCGACACCGAGATCTTCCGTTCGATTGAGTTCTCAAAGGATAGACTCGAGAAGATTATCGAGGAGAAGGCCTTCCTCTACAAAGGCTTGAAGCTCATCTTTAAAAATGAGCAGGATGATTACGAGAAGACTTTTCTTTACCCAGAGGGTGTTAAGTCCTTCTTAAAATCGATGTTAGAGCTTCAGAACACTCCGCCGATCGGGGGTGAGTGTTTTGATCTCGATCGTGCAAACGGGATTAAAATTGAAGTCGCATTTTGTTGGACAGAGTCCACGCAGGAGCGCACGTTCTCATACGTTAACGGTATTCACACCAAGGGTGGTGGTACCCATGAGGATGGTTTTAAATCAGGTCTCTCGAAGGCGATCCGTAACTACATCTCAGTGCACAACTTGATGCCGAAGGGGATGAAATTAACGGGTGAGGATATTCGCGAGGGATTGCTGGCGGTAATCTCAGTTAGTGTTCCGGGGGCGGTTAGTCAACTTCAGTTCCAGGGGCAGACAAAGGACCGGCTCAACAACCCTGAAATTGAGGCTCCGGTTGACGCTCTCGTTAAAACCTTTGAGAACGTTCTTAACTCCAAGCCGAGTGTTGCCAATGCGCTGGTTGAACGAATTACACTTGCGGCCAAAGCTCGTGCAGCGGCCCGCTCGGCGTCGCAGAGTGTGAGCCGAAAAGTCGGCGTCAGTCACCGACTGAATCTTCCGGGTAAACTTGCGGACTGCTCGTCCACAAAGCCTGATAACTCAGAGGTTTTTATCGTTGAGGGAGACTCGGCGGGTGGAAGTGCTAAGCAGGGCCGTGATAGAGCTATTCAAGCTGTGTTGCCGCTTCGAGGAAAGATACTAAACTCCGTGGCGACAACGCAGGCCAAGCTCAATGACAATAAAGAGTTGCTTGATCTCGTTTCCGCGTTGGGTTGCGGAATGGGTAAGGATATTCGACTTGAGAAACTTCGGTATTCGAAGGTGATTATCCTCACTGATGCCGACGCCGATGGGATGCACATCTCAGCGCTTCTGATGGCGTTTTTCTTCAAGTTCTTACGGCCTCTTGTTGAGCAAGGGCACCTCTATATCGGTATCTCACCGCTGTATCGAATTAAATTCGGGAGTGGCTCAAAAGAGGATGTCGTCTGGGTGTACTCAGATGAGGAGAAAGAAAAGGTGCTTAAGGAGCGTGGGCGATCCAAATTTCACATCACTCGATTCAAGGGACTTGGAGAGATGAACCCGGATACACTTTGGGAGACGACCCTGAATCCCCGAACACGGAAGCTTCTCCAGGTTCAGATTGAAGAAGCTTCGGAGGCCGAGGCGATGCTGGAGAGTCTGATGGGCAAAGATTCGTCAGACCGGTACCGTCTGATTCAAGAAAACGCCCATCGGCTCGAGATCGACATTTAGGCTAAGGGCTCTTTGGTCGGTGACTGCCGGTTGGGACAGGAGACTTTAAACCATAGTCGTATGGCGGAGTTAGCTCTGACACGCGGTGATCCCCCGCAGGGCAGAGCGTAGCACACCGACGATAAGTGCTCATGAAGGTTTAACTTTATAAGCCCTTTATTTCTCAAGGTATTTACACTGGCAACCCCATATACTATGTATCTGTGAACATCTGTTGATTACTATCGACATTCGGGCAAAAAAGGCCCGGGCAGCACTCGGCACCCTCTAGAGAGCGGGCTTTTGTGAGCGGTAAATATTTTTTCAGTGTCCGTAGCTAGGCGCCCTTCATGGCAAAAGGTATTTTTAAGTTTCTACAGCAGTCCATAAAGAGTATCGGCTCCGACGACCCGCAGTGGATCAAACAGGAGCGCGAGCCACAGTTTAAGACTGTAGAGTTGGGCAAGGCCGGGCCAGATATGGTGCTGTTGCACGGCCTTTTCGGAGCGCTGTCCAACTGGGATACAGTTCAACCTTTGATGGCCGAATATGCGAAGCCGATAGCGCTTAGTCTTCCGCTTTTGGCAGGACATCGTTCCGAGGTAAAGGTTAAGTCGTTGGCACTCTACACCGAGTATTTTGTGCGGAGTCGTGAGTTCGCGCCGGTAACGTTGTGCGGTAACTCGCTTGGAGGGCACGTAGCGCTGCGGCTCTGTCTCGCGGCACCAGAGCTGGTGGATTGTCTCATCCTCACAGCAACGAGCGGCTTATATGAGCACTCGGTAGACTCTCTGCCTGTTCGTCCAGGGTATGACTTCGTCAATGAACACATGCGTAAAGTGTTCTTCAATCAAGAGTTTGTAACAGAAGAAGCTATCGGCGAGATCGTCAAGATCTTGGAGAACAAGTCGAATGTTTTGAATCTTATCCACGCTGCAAGAAGTGCCAAGAAAGACAATCTCAAAGATCTACTCGGGCAGATAAAAGTTCCTACCCTTTTGTTGTGGGGAGAGGACGATCTCGTGACTACCATGGAGGTGGCAGAGATGTTTCACAAGCTCATTCCGAACTCTGAGCTCATCAGTATAAAAAACTGTGGGCACGCTCCGATGATTGAGCACCCTGAGTGGTTTTCCGCTGAGGTGAAGAAGTTTCTCGCCAAGCATTCCCGCCACGCGCTTGCGTAGTCGCAGTGAGGGGAGTGAACAGGTTCTTGGAGGCGGTGGTAATGCCTCACGTTGTAGAGGAGACTAGTATGGAGCGAACCGCAACGAGCGCGACTTTTTCTCTTGGATCAAAGCTTCCAGCCTTTAGACTTCCGAATGTCGATGGGCAGATTGTAGACTCGTCGTATTTCGATGGAGCGAAGGCCTGCTTGGTTGTGTTTCTTTGTAATCACTGCCCCTATGTAAAGGGCAGTGAGGAGATGCTTATCAAGATAGTTCGGCAATTTGAGGGTGATGGCCTGAAGACGATTGCTATTAGCAGTAATGACGCGGCTAAGTATCCCGAAGATAGTTTCGATAAGATGCGAGACAAAGCTCGTACGATGAGCTTGCCGTATCCGTATCTCTACGATGAATCACAGGACGTGGCGCGGAGCTTCGATGCGGCGTGCACCCCTGAGTTTTATCTTTTTGATATGTCTCATACCCTGGTGTACCACGGCACGATAAATGATAGCCCACGAGACCCAACAAAGGTGACGAAGGATTATCTCTCAAGCGCGATAGCGGCAACGCTCGAGGGCCAAGTTCCCAACCCGCAATTCGTGCACCCACTTGGATGCTCGATCAAGTGGAAGTAAGTAACGCGATCTGATTGTAAGTAGGAGAAAACCATGACTCTTGATGTAAATAACCTTCAAAGATTAGCCACCACGGTGAGGACGCTCTCTATCGACGCAGTTCAAAAGGCGAATAGTGGTCATCCAGGCCTCCCCATGGGAGCTGCTGATTTTACGTCTGTGCTGTGGGCAAACTATCTTCGTTTTGACCCGAAGGATCCGGGCTGGCTCAATCGAGATCGATTTATCCTGTCAGCAGGACATGGAAGTATGCTGTTGTACTCGTTGCTCAATCTGTTCGGCTACGACCTCCCAATGGGCCAGCTTCAACAGTTTCGGCAGTGGGAGAGTATCACTCCCGGGCACCCTGAGTTTGGTGTAACTCCAGGCGTTGAGAGCACCACAGGCCCACTAGGCCAGGGAGCCGCTAATAGTGTTGGACTTGCCCTGTCTGGAAAAATGCTCGCAGCGCGTTACGGCGAAGACCTCTTCAACTATCGAGTCTACGCACTGGTGAGTGATGGGGACCTCATGGAGGGCGTTTCTGCTGAGGCCGGCTCCTTGGCCGGGCACCTGAAGCTCGATAACCTCATTTACCTGTATGATGATAACAAGATCTCGCTCGCCGGAGAGACGGAGATCTGCTTCACCGAGTCGGTTGCCAAGAGATACGAAGCGTACGGTTGGCACGTGCAGAGCTGCGATGGCCATAACCTGCAAGAGGTAGCTGCGTGTATCGACAAGGCAGTTGCATACAAAGGTAAACCGAGCCTCATTTGCTGTAAGACACTACTTGGTTTTGGAAGTCCCAATAAAGCCAACACTCATGATGCTCACGGAGCGCCACTCGGGACTGACGAGGTAAGGGCGACAAAGAAAAACTTGGGATGGCCTGAGGATGCGCAGTTTCTTGTTCCAGACGATGTTCAGTCATACATCGCAGCCCTTGTTGAGAAGAAGACGCAGGAAGCAAACGCGTGGAAGCAATGCTTTGAAAAGTGGAAGGGATCCAACGCAGACGCCGCGAAGCAATTGCAGGCGCAAGTGACGCGCGCAATTGACCCGAAACTCAAGGACGAGCTTTTGGCTGCATTTAAAGAGCCGAAGAAAGATGCGACCAGAAACCTTTCAGGTAAGGCTATTCAGGTAATCGCTAAGCACCTACCTGGCTTCGTAGGAGGCTCGGCAGATCTCGATCCTTCAACTAAAACGGCAATCTCCGGCGGGGGGAATGTCGGTCATGAGGGTTTTGCTGGGAAGAATATTCATTACGGCGTGAGAGAGCACGCGATGGGTTCGATGGCCAACGGTTTGGCCTATACACAAGCGTGGATACCGTACACCGCCACATTCTTGGTCTTCTCGGATTATATGCGGCCGGCGATGCGTGTTGGAGCTTTGTCGCATCTGCAGGCCCTCTACATCTTCACTCACGATAGCTTCTGGGTGGGGGAAGATGGGCCGACTCACGAGCCGATTGAGCATGTCATGAGTCTCCGACTTATTCCGAATCTGCACGTATATCGCCCGGCTGATGGAGTAGAGGTGGCGATGAGCTACTTTGGGGCGCTACAGCGGAAGAACGGACCAAGCACACTTATTTTCAGCCGCCAGAACTTGCCCGCGCTCTCTCGTCCAGCGTCATTCTCGCCGGATGATGTCTTAAAGGGGGGCTATATTGTGCGCGAGGCGAGTAGCCCGAAGCTCACGATTGTGGCAACTGGCTCTGAGGTGGCGACGGCGATCGAAGCGGCTGAATTGCTCGAAGCTGACGGTACCCCTACTCAGGTAGTCTCGATGCCGTGTGTCGAGCTTTTTGCCGCGCAGGATGCCCACTACAAAGCCAAGATCCTGCCTGCAGGCGTGAAAACTGCTGTAGTAGAGGCTGGTACGACGGTCGGATGGCGCGACCTTCTCGGAAGAGATCTCTTTACGGTCGGAATCGACCACTATGGAGCATCCGCGCCTGGGGAGCTTCTGGCGGAGAAGTTCGGATTTACCGGAAAGAAGGTCAAAGAGCAGATATCATCCTGGATGAAGCTCGGGTAATTCGTTTTGAGCCCAGAGATGGGAGCGGGCCTAAAAACCCCCTTTGAGCATCGGGCCCGTTAGGATACTGTAAAGGTCCTTACTAGACGTTGTTATCGCCGGAATCGTGCACACTCGCTTCTAAGAGTGAACAGACTGTCCAAACTGTTAGCTCTTTATGGGAGATGGATCAGCGTTTGCGTCTGCGCATACGGGCGCTCTGAGCAACCCACATCAATGGCGCTGCGACTTTGCGGAGGGTCTGCTACGGGTATGTAACGACGACATCCGGTCTGTGGATGGGTTGGGCGTGCTACCGATGACGGTAGGGTTGCCTACGTTATCCGACCTGCCGCTTAGTGAACAGCTCGTTTCTGGACATCCTCTTGAGGGCTTTATTCGAAAGGATTTGCCCCTAACTTCCCATGATATTTTTCAGCTTCTTCAGCATCGAGCGCTCGATCTCTCGATTGTAGGATTCTACTCCGGTGCCATCACGGCCGCGGCGAAGCGTGATCCTCTTGAGTACACCGGCGGTGAAGCTCAGGATTATTCACGGAATATGTGGGCACGGGACAGTATCATCGCGGCGGTGGCACTTAATCGAGCGGGATTTTCGGAGAAGGCGAATAGGATCGTAGAGCATCTTTGGAGATTTGCGGGAAGCGATGAGCATCGCTGGAAGATTCTCCAATTTCACTGGGGCGATAGTGAGGAGCGCCGTGCGCTATTTCTTGAGGGTAACAACGGACCTCACATAAAGTACTCAGTAGGAGAGCGAGGCGAGTTGCTCTTCTGTGATCACGATTGGGGGCATCAACAGCTTGATGCTCTCGGTGCGATGGTGTGGGCGCCTTACAGATTTGCTAATCAGGCGGCGCTCAAATCGGGTGCGTACACACAGGGCCCGTTGCTTAACCTGCGTAGTTTAGACCCTGATCAGGGTGCGCGTGATTCTATTCTACCGGCCGCCATTAAGATGTTTTTTGGAGCGGGGGTACACGACACTCTCGATTACGGTCCATGGGAGGATATTCGGGAGTGGAAGCGCGCTACAAGCGTTGGGATCGTCGTAGCAGCGCTTCAAGAGGCGAAGATATTCCACGAGCGTGAGGGGTGGGATTATCTTCCCGTCGAGTATGCTGGTAGACAAGATGGTGCTGCATATCGCCAGCAACTCGAGGAAGTCCTGCAGAACTGTTTAGCGACGCTGCGAGAGAGGATACCCGAGCAGGGTTTTGCGCGAGAGTGTGAGCGTAGGCCTTTTGACTCAGCGCTAACGTTACTCCTTTACCCATTCGACTGCGGCCTCTCTCTCGAGCAGCAAAATACGATACTGCGAACGGTATATCGAAACGTTGGTGAAACCGGAATTAGGCGCTGGGAAACAGATATACTTGATGGTCCCGACCGCTACGTTGGACAAGACTTTTTCTATAACGGAGATCCGGCGGATAAGGGAGAGTTCTCGAAAGCTGGCGATGATTTTCGTCCAGCGGAGTGGACACTATTTGATCCTCTCCTGGCGGCCTATTTCTATCGTCGCTTCGTTGAGTCGGGAGGACATGATTATCAGGCTTTTCGGTATGGTGATCGACATCTCAAACGCGCTCTTTCCTTTGTCACGCCAGAGGCTCATCGAATCCACATCGTAGGAAAGGGGCGTGATTATCACGTTCCAGCAGGAGTCTTGCCCGAGGCATACGCGTGGGATTCCTCTCACAAGCGTTGGAGACCTAATCACAACTCACCGCTCATAATGGCGCAGGCTGCGCTTGCCTTGGCCTTCGAGCGAGCGCGTGAGGCCTGTCACATCGCTGATACGAGGCGGCGAGATTAATCCTTCGTAAAGAATCGAAAAATAGTGGTGTGGTTATACTTTTCTCCCGGTCGTAGTACGCAGGAGGGGAATGATGGTTGATTAACTGCATCAGGAAATCCTTGGGTCTCAAGGCAGAAGCCAGAGTGCTGTTTGTATGAGGCGCCGCCCTTGCCGCTTTTATCTTCGTTGAGGTAGTTGCCGGTATAGAACTGCACGCCAGGCTGTGTAGTGAGCACTTCGAGCGCCCGTCCAGAAATCGGATCCGAGACCATCGCCGCTCTCCGAATACCCGAAGAGCTGCTCTCTAGTATAAAGGTGTGATCGTACCCAATTCCTACATCTTTAATGCGTGAGCCGATTGCTCGGGGCTTCCTAAAATCAAAAGGTGATGAGGAGACTGATTGCCGTACTCCTGTCGGAATAAGTGTAGCATCGACTGGTAGAAACGATTCTGCGTTGATAGTTATCTGCTGCTCATTGACCGTGCCAGTGTCATGGCCGGCTAAATTAAAGTAGGTGTGATTTGTTAAATTAAGTGGGGTTGGCTTTGAAGAGGTTGCTTCATATTCGATCCGGAGGCTGTTATCGCGAGCTAGGCTATAGCGAACCAGCGTTCGCACCTCTCCCGGATATCCCTCGTCGCCATCAGGGCTTACAGCACTCAACATAAGGGTAGCGGCATCTGCGGATGTTGATGCCGTCGCGCGCCAATTTTTTCGATCGAAGCCGTTAACACCGCCGTGGAGATGGTTTGGCTCATTGTTGGTTGCGAGACGGTATGTAACGCCGTCGAGGGTAAACAGACCTTTGGCGATTCGATTAGCAAAACGCCCAGTGATTGTGCCGAAGTAGGGGTGGTGTTTCTCGTATGCAGAGAGCGAGTCGTATCCTAACGCGATGTCCGCTACTATCCCATGCTTATCCGGTGTTCGAATGGCGCGAATAATTCCACCCCACGTGAGGATGTCAACGCTCACGCCAGATCCACTCACTAGTGTATACTCATCAACGCGCTCTCCTGAGGCGAGCTGGCCAAATAGATGTCGTTCTATATGCGGAGCTCCATCTCCTGAGCGTGATGTCGCGACGTGATTGTTCATGCAGCCTCCACATATGGTGCTGAAAAGCACAGCTGTAAGTGTATTACATAAGATACGAGAAGCGATCGGCATACCAGGGGAAGCTCCTTCTACGTACTTGTACAATTCTCTAGGTCTTTCAGAAAGCCTTTTTGCCAGAATGAGTAGAGGGTGTGTGTCATCTGTGGGCACCGCGCAACTTTTTATGGCTATCCCCGAATTATGAATAAACACGCCACCGCTGGGTAGTTCAGCCCGCGCGCTATTCTCAAAACTTCCTAAGTGGTCGCTTCTATCAGGAGAAAAACCTTATGGCCTCGATTGATCCAGTAACTCCATCTATTGCCCTTGTCTCTGAGTCAGAACTCCCCGTTGAAGAAACAGTAGCTGCAGCTGCGACCTCGCCAGCGATTTCTACGACGGCTCCGGACCTTTCGTCATTAGAGTCAATGGTCGCGGATGTCCAGACGCAACTTGCTACCGAACCAGATGGGAGCTCGACGCTCGGAAAAATAGTTGGAATTCTCGCAGGTGTTGTGAGTGCATTGGTATCCCTCGTGGCGAATATCTGGGGTAAGCAGAGCACTGCCGAGGCGAATGATGCTGTATCTGCACAGGGGGATGCTCCGAGTGCAGAAGCCTTGTCGAGCTCTTCAACAAGCAGTGCGGCTACGTCGAGTGTCGCTGCAAGTGGCGCTACTACGGCAAGTGCTACCTCACCAGCTACCAGTTCTAACGCCAGCACTGCTGCGACGCAGAGTTTAAGTTCGACTGCTGGTAGCGTACAACAGTCGCATTTTGATGTGACTCAAAACGACCAGGGGGCAATTGTCGTACGCACTATAGATGGGTACATAGTGCGCGCAGAGGGGAAGGATTACGCGTGGAGCGTGACAGGCCCTGATGGAATGACCACGAGAATATGGGGAGATCCTCACGTTACAGAAAGTGATGGGGGAGTTTGGGATTTTAAGGAACGAGGAACGTTCTTCTTTGGTAAAAATAAAATAACACTCGAAGTTGCTCCGTATGGCAAAGATAAGACTGTATCGGGCTCGATACATCTTTACGCTGGAGACGAGCGAGTTACAATAAAAGGCCTAAATACTAACAAACCGGTCATTAGCGCAGTCAGTCACGATGGTAAGCAGCATGATGATAGTCTTGCTGATGGAATTGCATACTCACGCGCAGTCAATAAGACTGGAGAGGCATGGAGAACAAAGAGTGGCTCGAAGACGGTAACGATGGGAGTAAAATAAAGCACGAGCTCTGCTTCATTACTGTATGGACAGAAAAAGCCTTATGGGTATTTCTGTCCATACAGTTCTCAGGACCCCTGCGTAGTTTTGTATGGCTTTGAGTGCTTATGCAATGAGCGCAAGGATAAGTACACCCACCATAGCAACGGCAAGCCCAAGTTTCGCTGCGGAACCGATGAGTAATCCAAGCCACGTCCCCAGCCCCACTTTTGTCGCTTGTGATATATTGTGAGTCATCCACCACTCACCCACCAGAGCACCGAGAAATGGGCCTAGGATGATTCCTGGCAACAGAAAGAATATCCCGATCAGGGAGCCGGCTATCGATCCAATAAGGGCGGCTCTACTGGCGCCTACTTTTTTGGCTCCGAGATACGAGGATGCGATGTCGATAAGTATGCACATCAGCGTCAGAACTCCGATCACGGCAACCGAGAAGACACCGATTCTGGAGAAGTCTTCCCACCACGCAAGGAAAATAGCGCCAACGAGAATTAAGGGTGGCCCGGGAAGAATGGGCACAATTGTTCCGATGCATCCAATAGCGATACATCCCGCGCACAGTATCCACACTAACAAAGCTAGTACGCTCGAGGTCATAAGCAAAGCTTATCACACAGCGAGTAGAGGGCTAGGGAGGCAGGCATTTATGGGCAGCAAAATCAGCGCGGAAATTAGTTTAACCGGCAAAATAGTGCTACCCGGATAGTCGCCGCTAGCTATTTATTGGCATAACGCTGTGAATTGAGGCGCGGCTTCAGGTGGCAACCGAATTGCTTACATGGTCGGTACATCTTGGCGGGAAAGTGCAGGACGCGACACAAGGCTTACGATAAGCCGCCCCCAAACTGAAGATTTAACGAGAGTTATCTTTATGATACGACGCCTGCACTTGGAGGAGGTTCAGCCTCCCGTTGCTACTGTTGCCGCCGCAAGCGAGCTGAATAAATCAGGGGATGATGAGGAGCGAAAAGCGCTCGCCCTTGAGTTTAAAGAGCTCCTTTCAAAAGTGGTGGGTCAAGTAGATCCCCTTTCTGACGAGAGTACCGCACTTGGCCTTGCTTTGGCTCAAACAATGCCAGCGCAGCGGGCCGCACACCAAGAGCTTCGCAAGACAGAAGATGCTGATAGAACTCAGGAAAATGGGGACCAGGACCTGCTTGATGAAGAAGGCAGCGATCGAGAAGAATTGGCGGTAGCGGCAGATGATACTCAAGAGGGAAATGACTCTCGCCAAGGGGCAAAGTCAGTGGAAAGTAATGCTGATGGCGCCGATGAGCGCGGTCAATGCGGAGCTGAAACTAATTCAAACGACCTCGCGAGCCAAATTACAGTAGAGACCGATCTTTCAGCAATGAATCAGGTAACGGCTGATAGTGCTGCAGGCACGAGCAGCCAGCCGGCAGGGCTGCTTGATACCGGCAGTGCTAAAGAGTCTGTAGCCGTAGATCCGCAGGCCTTCACGATAGCTGCAACCTCTGACAACATAAC
>OMII01000286.1 GCA_900299055.1 Pseudomonadota bacterium
AGCGTAGCGTCTCGTGGGCTCGGAGATGTGTATAAGAGACAGGTATCTCTAGCACGTCATGCGCTGGGCGCCCGTTACAGACACTCCAACTCGGTCGTCTATGCATTCGCGGCCAATTGACCCCTTGATAGAGCACAAATCCACCCTTATCGAACAGTAGTTGCTATGGTACCATTTTACCACGTCTGCCTCTTTGCACAGTTGAGAAGCTCCGGGTGCAACTGGGCGCGACACCCCATCGATGCAAAGTAGAGGTCACTCATGGACACAACGCAGATCACAATAGCTACTCTACTAGCCGTAGGCTTGCCGACCGCTGCTTATGTGCTGGGCAAGAAAATGGCACCAGGCGCCAGCAACGAGGCGATGGGCAATCTTCGCGAGCAATCGCGCGAGCTCGAGGAAAAACTGATCGAGGTATTAAGCGAGAAAGATCGCTTTGCCTCAAAAGCGCAGATTGCAACCCTGATTAGACAGACGGAAAGCTTCTTAGCAACGATATCTGAACAAAGGAATCTTCTCTCCACGATAGCGCAGAGACTAGAGAAAGCGCGCATAGACGTTGAGGAACGGGAACTCGGTCAGCAGGAGGCACGCGCAATGCGAGAGGAAGATGAAGCGGTGATTGTGCAGGTCACCACTAACTACGCGCAGTTCTCCACAGAATCAGTGACGCTCGAACACACCCTTGCTGAATCACTAAAGACCCTAGACGTCATGACCGGCGAACTGCAAATGACAACAGACCAGCAAGCGGTCTTCTCCGAGCTATCGAACGCACTTACGTCGGCCAGCGCGCAGCTTCGAGACGTCATAGTAGACTACCAGAACGCTCATGAACGCCTTGAGAATCTACGGAGCCAGCACAAGGATCTGGAGGCCGAATACTCGAAGCTAGTTGAGCAGCAGCTGGGAGGCTAACCCCTTCGAAAAAAGTCGTAGACGTCGATCTCCGGAGCCAGCCTCAGGGCCCCCGGTTACAACCACTTCACCGGGAGCATCGCATCGCGCTTCTTGAATCCTCACGCTCCCCTTCGTCGGTCACCCTAAAGCATATCATCGAGAACTTTTCCGAGCTGCTCAAGCGAGGCAGTCCTCGCTGACTCATCAACTATTGTAAAGATCTCCTTACAGAGCGCCGAATCGCGGCAGTCCCAGCGCAGTCCATACTTCTGCAGGTTCATCGAATAACCAGCAGTGCGATCACGTACAATTGTTGAAACCGTAACAGTCATGCCATTCACATCGGCTCGATAGCCAGTATACCCCTGCTCATTCCCCTCAACCGACTTCCAATCATCTGCCGCCGTAGCATGAATCTGCTCGTGAATGTTCGAGATAAGGCGCTCTACGGAGTCGTTAAAGTCTCTTCGTAGCGATTCACGATGCGTTCTGACGTTGTGCTGAATCTCATGGTATAGCTCTTTGGCGATAGTTCCTTCAGCAAGCACCTGCACACTTCGCTCCGCTCCTCCAGCCGAACGGTAGGTGGGATCGACCAACATCTTCGGCGCCCACCCTCGAGCTCGTAGCTCCACTAGGTACCTTGGCTCAGAGGCCTCAACGAAGGAATAGCCACCCGCAAAAAAGTTACTCGTAATCGGCGTCGATCGTCGGAGCACTAAAACGCCAGACTTAGTGTCTGTACAGAAAACCTGCTCCCACTGTTCCTGAGGTCTTTGGTATTTACGGGAGCTATCCAGCTCCTCGCCGCCCTGTTCCCATCGCTCTGCAGGAGTGTTTGAAAGCGTCTGCTTTATCTTATCAATTAATCGCATTCCGCCGCCCGAAGCGGAGGAAGAGCTCTCGTGTGAATCGCCTTTTTTGTCTCTGTCGTGATCGCTCATATTTCGGACCCTCGCAGTAGTGTATATCGGAAATTTCGCAAGTTCCTCAATAGTTACGCGCCAAAACCGTCACTGATTGAACATAGTCTCGCCTAAGAGCCTCATCGCGCAGGGAAAACGGCTTTATGAGTCGACTACGATTCCGCGCTCCGAACCGGGGCTAGAACCTCGCGTGGTCGGACGCCATCCATCTTACCTACGACACCCTCACGCTCCATCATCTCAATAATACGAGCGGCGCGATTGTAGCCGATACGAAAGGTCCTCTGAATCATCGACGTTGATGCCTGACCTTTTTCAAGCACTAACTCAACAGCCTTGTCGTAGAACGGGTCGAAGTCTTCATCCTCGTTACCCATACCACCAGTACCGCCAGCTTCATCCGTGCTCCCTTCACTGATAGCCTTGTCACACGCAGCGATTATCGCCTCATCGTACTGAGGAGCGCAGTGAGCCTTGAGCGCCGCGACCACTTTCTGGACTTCCTGGTCGGACACAAATGCCCCGTGCACACGCTTCAGCGGAACTGCACCAGGCAACATAAAGAGCATATCTCCCTTGCCCAGTAATTTCTCCGCGCCCATAGAATCAAGAATGGTACGCGAATCAATCCGACTAGAAACTCGGAACGACAATCGAGCCGGAAAGTTCGCTTTGATTAATCCCGTAATGACATCAACCGACGGCCGCTGGGTCGCTACAATCAGATGAATGCCCGCCGCTCGGGCTTTCTGGGCCAGCCGAGTAATCAACTCTTCTATCTCTCGACCAACACTCAGCATGAGGTCTGCGAGCTCGTCGATAACTATCACTAGCTTCGGGAGAGGCTTCAATTGTTCAGGGGCCAATGAATCGACCGCCATCTTGTCGCTAGATTCCGCTTCAGATGTCGCCGACTCCGAGCTCTTCTCCCCGAACATCTGCATCTGCACAGCGCTTGGACTAATTGGCGGCTCATCAACATCATCTGCGGACTCGCCTCGCACAACACGATTGTAGCCATCTATGTTGCGAACTCCAAAGCGCTGCATATAACGATATCGCCGGTCCATCTCCTTGACAGCCCAACTAAGTACTCCTTTCGCTTGCCGCGGATCGGTCACCACCGGAACTCTGAGGTGTGGAATGCCGTCGTATATGCTTAACTCTAAGACCTTTGGATCGATCAAAATTAGACCGAGCTCCGAAGGATGCGCGCGATACAAAAGACTCAAGAGTAAGGTGTTAATACACACCGACTTACCAGTGCCCGTAGCTCCTGCCATCAGCAGGTGAGGCATCGTGGCGATGTCGACAACAACCGCGTCACCATAGGTGTCCTTCCCAAGCGGTACGCTAAGTATCGACTCGGCTGCCGCAAGAGTTTGACTCTCCAGACAATCCCTAAGCCTCACAATTGCCCGATGCTTGTTCGGAACTTCAATACCGACAGTTCCACGCTTTGGAAGCGGCGCTATAATACGAATGCTACTAGCTCGAAGGCTCATCGCGAGATCGTCCTGCAACGCTGCTATGCGTCCTACCTTCACTCCCGCCGCCGGCTCAAACTCAAAGAGCGTAATTACTGGCCCTGGATGCACTTGGGTCACACGCCCGGCAATATTAAAGTCGCGCAACTTGCTCTCTATTTGCTCGGCTTTAAGCCTTAATTCGTCATCATCATCGCCCAGCTGCTGGGCATCTTCCCGAGTCAGCAGGGTTACACTTGGAGCCTCATACTCCTCGAAGAGCGGCACCTCGCCACCAGACACTTCAGGATCCACCCGCTCCACCTTCGGCTTCGCGTCTAAATCCGGTCGGAGTGTCTTAATTGAGCCTGCTTCGCGAGGCTTTGGCTTCACGATGATCGGTTCAATACGCTCGGTAGCTGCCATCACTGCCGGTACTGAAACCTCGGCTATCTTGCCCGTGTCCTGCGCCTCTCTTTCGGGCACCATCTCTACCGGGATGTTCTTACGAACTCGCGGCTTCGGAGCGACCTCCGGAGCCTCCGCCGGACCTCTCAAGACAAACAGCTTGCCGAGCCAGAACATGGCAATTCTCAGAGTCGACCAGAGTAACCCTACTGTCCATAACACAGCTCTCAAGAGCAGTATGGGCGCCGTCACAAGCGCAAAGGAAAGCGTCGTCTGTCCTAGCCAACGAAGGGCGACCGCGACGTCTCCGATCGAGCGTTGCGCCACCACAGCGCTACACACCAGACACATGAGTGTGGCTAGAACGGACGCGCCCCCAAGCCCAAGGCTACCCCGCGAGTGCTGCAACACAGCACTTCCAACTGAACCACTGGTCGTAGCACCAACGGCTATCGCCAAAAGGGTCGATGCGCTCGCGATCACACCAACGGCTGCCGCTAAGACAGCTCCGACCGGGTACACTCGCGGTCTCGCACCCTCCACTGCGGTTCGAAAAAAAGCAAGCCACACCAAACCCACTACGGGAAAGACTGCTGTTAAGCCCAGGCCGCCGAAGAGCACCGTCGCCACGACGTGACCAGCCCTACCCATAATATTCATCGACGACTCAGGGGCCGACCCAACCGCTAGCTGGTAAACGTGGGACCCGAGGCTTAAAAGAAGAAAGAAGCCGCTCCCCAGAAAGAGGATCGACACTATGTCGCTAACCCAAGCCCGTGGCCTGAGGACCTGAGCCCGACTCGCCTCAACTCGCGCTGTCTTTTGGCTCTTATTTCGGGACGCTGTGCCACGTCGCTTTTGAACTGCTGCCATACTGTACTTAGAACTCTAAAAACTCACTAGTGCCCTCTGCTACGGTAACCGCACTTGAATGGTAGCAGCTCAACCAGCGTTGCCACAGATCAAATCTTCGGTTTCAAAACCCTTTTTTGGCGACAGTTACCGGGCCAGCCGGACTCGATACACCCTCGGCTCTCCTGAGAACCAACTCGAACCACTGGAGAAGCGTTACTTGACGTTCAGCCGAAACTTCGCAGCCAAAGAAGCGCGTAAAGATTTCGCCCACTATCACCCACCCTCTTGGCGAGCAAGGGCCTTTTGCCCCTTGCAACGTCAATCAGCGACTAGCTGACAAAAACTGCTGCTCTCTGCGGCGACTAAAATCTTCAAGCGCTGCGCTGAGTCCTTTCTGCAACAGACCGTGCCCCGATATCCATCCCGCAC
>OMII01000287.1 GCA_900299055.1 Pseudomonadota bacterium
AGCTTGCTCAGAATCGGCAGAACGAACGCTAGCGTCTTGCCACTACCGGTTTGTGCTTCGACAATAAAATCACCGTCGCCGAGCACTCGCGGAATAGCCTCTCGTTGAACTGGGGTCGGTGTGCTTATCGAGAGCCTCGCGAGGGAAGCAAGTAGTACTGGGTTAGTTATCGCAGAGAAGCTCGCCAGAGGTGTACATTCCATGACCTGCTGCTCTGAGAGCACGGTTTTTTCCGCTGTTTCCATAATTCCGTTCTTGTATGTGTCGAGGCGCCTTGAGAGGTCGTCAAAAGTAGGCGGTGGTGGGCGCGCTTCGTAGCTGTGTGGCGCGACCTCGCCCTGGGTGCCGCAATGTGTCGGCCTTCGTAATTCTTGACTCACTATCGCTCTCGTCGCCCGGCTTGTTCAACGCACCGAGGTATCCGATATCTGCTCTGGCGTTCATTCCACCGAATTGTGGAGAGCGCTGGCTCAGGCAGCTATATATGAGAGCGCGCCTTTCGCAATTAATCTTCTTATCCCCTGAAGTATAGCACAAAGATGAGGGTAAAAGCTAATTGAGCGGAAAAATGCTACTGGTCTTCGGTATTTGCGGCCACGTTGTCCAATCGAGCCAAGAATGTGCGAATTTCATTAGCGCGTCTCTGTGCCCCTCGGTTTTGGAAGAGTACCCACTTGCACTCACAGAGCGAAGCGATGTTGGCGAGGATTTGGCGTACGAGGGGAGTTTCTTCGCCCGCCACCTCATCCTCAGCGCGCTCCTGAAGCTGGCTACGTAAAATAGTCATTGTGTTCGAAACATCGCGCGGAAATCCGAGCATTTCGAGCTGGCAGCAGGCGGCTCCCATGCCGAGGCTTACTTGAGTTCCGTTTCCAAAGAACTCGCCCACTGCAAGGTTAATCTTTGAGAGGTGTCCAAGAATTGAGAATACGAATCTTCGCTCTCGATCTTTCAGAGCTTTGCATCGCGTCGCTACAGTTTCTTCGGCCTGCCCCACTAGATGAGCTTCAGTGATGCCAAAGACATCGTGTAAAATCTCGTCGATCTTTCTTTTGCATTGCAGCCGATAGCCGAGAGCTGTCTCTTTTTGCTTTTTTGGGAACTTTGCTAATCCACCGATGTGCGCGGGTAGGATTTCGTTGGCGGTAATAGCAAAGCGCTCCAGGGCTCGCTGGTTGTGCGGCGTAAGCTCAAGCGCGCGGTCGAAGATGCGCGCAGTGCGGTCTATGTCGTAAGGCCTCAGCCCGAACTGATACCAGCCAACGATTTCGAGGGCGAGCGAGACGAGCGCTTGTTGATTCGGTTCGATTATCGAAGGCCAGTCTTCGGTGTTGACTCTCCGGATTTCATCAAAGTCTGAAAAGCCAACCATCATTAGCACCCGCCACGCCGAGCGAATGGCGTCGCCGGCCAGTCGTCGATCGTTGCGGTGGGTTTCCGCTTCTTCGAAAATCCCGCGTAGCTCTCGAGTCGCAGCTTCGACCTGTTGTTCGGCAAGTGTCGTGGCCGCAAATCGACCTGCGTAGCGCCGATTGAGTTCGATATGAGAATCCCTGCGTGATTTGGATGAATGTGACTCTGCTCCCATATGGGGAATATACCCTAGAACGAGGGCCTTTCTCTAGTACTAAGGGTGCTCGCTTTTCTGTGGAGCAGTAATCAGGTCTACCAGGAGTCGTTGGGCCACGAACTCGGAGGTGGGCGGGGTTAGATGCCCGTAGTCCCAGGTCGTTAAGGTCTCGGCGATATCATCGCCGAGGTGTGTCAGGCACCCACGTTCGTCGCATAATAATTTCATAATATCCGCATACTGTTGGGTGTGGTCATTCCGGAGCGATTGCTGAAGCGCTTGGTTCAGGTCAACGTGTTTCAGTGAGAGGTGTTCGCGCATTCGTCTCGGCGGCGCTAGGCGAGAACGCGCCAGGATGCGAGGCAGCTCGCCTGACCAGTGTGGTACAGGGCCGACAATAATGACCTTCTTAACGCCGAGCGTCTTCACGTAATTAGCTATTCTCTGTAGCTCTAGTGCTGAGTGATCCTCGTTTTGGGCGACGACGACGACGTCGGGCTTGGTCTCGCGGATAGTTTTCACAGCGAAGTAGTTATGTTGATTACACTGGCTGGTATCTGAGGGTGTTTGTTGGTCGATGCTGAGCACGCATTCGACGGTTGTTATCTGAAGAAGTTGCCAGTCTTTCGGAAGGTATTTCTGCAGTCCTGGAGAGAGTGCTTTGGCGTGGGAGTCGCCCCACAATAAGACGGAGTGTTCGTATCGAGAGTCGCGCCGAAAGCATGACTCAGCAATCGAAGCTATCGGCTTGCTATGAGTTCGATTTTGCACCGGCTGACCCGCTAGATCTGGTGCGAAGTTGAAGAAGGCGCACTCTGCGCGCCACTTTCGAAAGATATCTGAGCGGTGGAGATACTGAAAACGAGGAGGCGAGTTTTCAAATACATCTAGTAACCGACGGTCTCTCTCGATGCGTCTCTCTGGAAATCCTTGGTGCTGCGACACGAGCAGGCCTGATATGCCGCACAGCGCCATTGCCACCATCAAAATCTTCGGAGCGAGACCTTTGTAGCGTCCGAATCGTAGGGGTGTTTCGATCCATTTGTAGGTCGCCCAGGCGAGTAGTAGTGATGCTGCAATGATCAGGCAGCGTTGTGCGATGCTCGGTGTGTCATCGGCAAGAATAGCTCCGTATGACAGCAATACCCAATGCCACAGATAAAGAGGGTAGCTGATTTTTCCAAGCGCTACGGCAGGACTACGAGATAACACCGCGCTGTTAATCCAGGCGCGCGGCCCTGCCCAGATCATAAGTGCCGCCCCGCACGTCGAGAGTGGTACGCGTATAGAGGGTAGAATAGCGGGTAGTATGACGGTAGAGAACGAGCTGAGCATGAGTAGAATTGAACCGATGATAGCTGCTCCATTTGCTGAAAACCTCTCGCGGGCCGAGGCTGAATAGAGGGCCAGGGCTGCGCCAACGAGAATCTCCGAGCATCGAGTGAATGGGGAATAAAAAAGCTCGACTGGCTGCGTTCTTGCGATCGCCGAGCAGTAGGCTAGTGAGGTGCAGAGTAGGAGCAAGCACCAGAGCTTAACCCGATGAAAGTTTCGTAGGTTGAGCAGAACTATCAAGGGCCAGCAGATGTAGAATTGCTCTTCAACACCAAGACTCCAGAGGTGGAGGAGTGGTTTTGTGGTCGCAGTCGGGGCGAAATAGCTGGAGCCTCGAAGGAGCGTGAGGTTGGGGATGAATAACGCAGAGTCCGTGACGAAATCACCCAGAAGAGCGTATTCATCGGGAAATAAAATCAACCAGCCCACAGCGAGGGTTGTGCACAACACTATGGTGAGAGCCGGGAAGAGTCGGCGAATGCGCCCGGCCCAAAACGATAGAAAAGACCTCAGTTCGCACGACTCGTTCCGGCAGAGGAGTGATGTGATGAGGTAGCCCGACAGAACGAAAAATACGTCGACCCCCGTATAGCCGCCTGCGAGCAGACCGGGAAATGTGTGAAACCCTACGACAAGAAGTACGGCTACGGCTCTCAGGCCGTCAAGCTCGGGGCGGTAGGTCGAGCCACTGTCTGCTCTACTGGGTGCTGTTAGATCGTCGGTCAGGGGCGGCATTGACACTTTTTCTGGTCAGACGCCCTCGACCTTAGCCCGAGCAGCGGGGGGCGACTAGGGGCATTGGTCTGCTCTGGCCCAAACCTTGACTGAGTTGGGGCAGCATGATACTCATCGCGAGCAACGAATTTCTGCAGCCTTTGCAGGGACTTGGTCAGCGTTTTAAGCGCTAGCGAGTGAACAAAGGCGGGGCCCAAAATGTAACAGGTTGAATCCATTTACGTTTTTGGCCCAGACAGTGATGCAATGCCGCTTCCCGGGCGGTAACATCGGTGCGGAAGAGTTGTCAGAAGGTGTCCGAGTTTGTTTGCGATTGTTTCGCTCGGCTTTTGTGAAACCGTTCTGCCCGGGAAAAGAGTTTGACACATTTATTCCTTCTTGGAGCGCAGTAACCGAAAGGGGCGGGCGTTCGAAGAGGCTTTCTGGCGAGAACGTGATTTCGCCTGCCGATCTCTAGGAATTGGCGGTGAAATATGATACTCACGCGCTCTCGCCGCGCGCAGGTCTCAGAAGTGAGGCAGGGGCGGTGTGGTGTGAGTGCGCTAATAGCTAGCTCGAAAGGGAAGTGGTTACGCGCAGTTGATACCGGAATGTACTTAGGATCGTTGAAGAGGAAAGGCTAGAGATGCCAACCATTAATCAGTTAGTTCGAAATCGTCGTCGCCAAAAGCGAGCTAAGAGTAAGTCGCCGGCACTAGTTCGATGTCCACAGAGACGTGGTGTTTGCACCCGTGTGTACACCCAGACCCCAAAGAAGCCTAACTCGGCTCTCCGGAAGGTAGCTCGTGTGCGATTGACGACTGGCATGGAAGTCACCAGCTACATTCCAGGTATCGGACACAATCTTCAGGAGCACTCTGTCGTGTTGATTCGCGGCGGTCGTGTGAAGGATCTTCCAGGAGTTCGTTATCACATCGTTCGTGGAAAGTTGGAGTCGCACGGTGTGGCTGATAGAAAGCAGGGCCGTTCCAAGTACGGCGCTAAGAGGCCTAAGTAGTTTTTCGTAGGGGATACTATGTCACGTAAGAAGCGCGATTTTAAGCGAGAAGTTCTACCAGATCCAAAGTTCGGTGATGCCGTTGTTGGTAAGGCAATTAACGTAATCATGGAGAGCGGCAAGAAGGGAGTATCCGAGAAGGCCCTTTACGGAGCTCTAGAGCAGTTGGCTAAGAAGTCAAATGCTGACGCTGTTGAGACATTCCACAAGGCGCTGGGTAACATCAAGCCAGTCGTAGAGGTTCGGTCACGACGTGTAGGAGGCGCTACGTATCAGGTTCCAACAGAGGTTCGTGCTGACCGTGCTCAGTCGCTAGCTCTCCGTTGGTTGAAAGAGGCAGCTTCTAACCGTAGTGAGCGCAAGCTCTCCGATCGTCTCGCTAACGAGCTTTTGGATGCGATTCAAAATCGCGGCGCAGCAGTGAAGAAGCGTGAGGATACTCACCGTATGGCTGAAGCTAACAAGGCGTTTGCGCACTTCCGTTGGTAAGCGAAGAGATTTGGTTCTTTAGGAGATAGACAAAGTGGCCAAGAGGGATTTAAGCAAGGTTCGTAACATCGGTATCATGGCTCACATTGATGCCGGTAAGACGACGACTACAGAGCGAGTGCTCTTCTACACCGGTATTAACTACAAGATCGGTGAGGTGCATGAGGGCGCCGCTACCATGGATTACATGGAGCTCGAGCAGGAGCGTGGTATTACGATCACCTCCGCTGCCACTACTTGTTCATGGAAGGGATCGAACGGAGACCTCCCAGAGCACCAGATCAACATCATCGATACTCCAGGCCACGTAGACTTTACGATCGAGGTAGAGCGAAGCTTGAGAGTTCTCGATGGCGCTATCGCTGTATTCGACGCGGTAAGCGGAGTAGAGCCTCAGTCTGAGACTGTATGGCGTCAAGCTAACAAGTTCAGTGTTCCACGTTGCTGCTTCATCAATAAGATGGACCGAATCGGATCGGATTTCGCCGGTGGCGTTGCGTCTATTCGTGAGAAGCTCGGCGCTAAGGCTATGCCGATCCAGCTTCCAATTGGAGCAGAGAGCGATTTTCTTGGCATCATCGACCTCGTTGAGATGCGAGCGATCCTCTACAAGGATGAGACCAAGGGCGCTAAGTTCGAGGTTGCTGATATTCCTGAGGAGCTCCGCGCAGAGGCGGAGAAGGCTCGCGAGTACATCCTCGAATGCTGCGCTGAGGCAGACGAGAAGTTGATGGAGAAGTACCTCGGTGGCGAGACCATCTCCGTAGCCGAGATGAAGGCCGCAATCCGAAAGGGAACGATTGCGATGGAGTTCTTCCCAGTTCTCTGTGGTAGCGCGTTCAAGAATAAGGGCGTTCAGCCGATGCTTGACGCTGTTATCGACTACCTTCCAAGCCCAATCGATCTTCCACCAGTAAAGGGAACAGATCCAGACAAGAAGGAAGAGGTGTTTATCGAGCGACAGACTGACGCGGATGCTCCGATGTCAGCTCTCGCGTTCAAGATCATCACCGACCCGTACGTTGGAGTTCTCACGTTCTTCCGTGTTTACTCGGGTACAGTTGCGGCGGGATCGACAGTTCTTAATACAACTCGTGGTAAGAAGGAGCGTATCGGACGTGTAGTTCGTATGCACGCCGACAAGCGAGAGGAAGTGAAGGAAGTCAGTGCAGGAGATATCGGTGCAGCGGTTGGTCTGAAGGAGACGATCACTGGAGATACCCTCTGTGATCCGGAGAATCCAATCCTACTTGAGACGATCAACGCTCCAGCGCCAGTTATCAGTATCGCCATCGAGCCTAAGACGAAGGCAGATGAGGAGAAGATGGGGTTGTCCCTCATGAAGCTCGCTAAGGAAGATCCTTCCTTGAAGCTCAGTGTGGACAAGGAGTCTGGTCAGACCATCATTTCCGGAATGGGTGAGCTTCATCTTGATATTATCAAGCAGCGTCTGTTCCGTGCATTCAGCGTTGATACCACCGTAGGTAAGCCACAGGTTGCCTACCGTGAGACGATTGTCAATAAGGCGGAAGCTGAGTGTAAGTACGCTAAGCAGACAGGAGGTCGTGGACAGTTCGGACACGTTCTTCTCCGTGTTGAGCCGCTTGAGCCCGGAAAGGGAGTTGAGTTTGTTGATGAGATTAAGGGAGGTGTAATCCCGAAGGAGTTCATTCCTGCAGTCGAAGACGGAGTTATCGAGGCCCTCGAAGGGGGTATCCTTGCTGGCTTCCCAGTCATCGACATGAAGGTAACGCTCTACTTCGGTAGCTTCCACGAAGTTGACTCGAGTGAAATCGCCTTTAAGATAGCAGGCTCCATGTGTGTTAAGGATGCTTGTCACAAGGCGAAGCTACAGCTGCTCGAGCCAATCATGGCCGTGGAGGTAGTATGCCCGGATGATTTCATCAGCAATATCGTGGGTGACCTGAATCGCCGACGTGCCCGTATCCTTGGCATGGAGCCAAGAGCTGGCGCTCAGACGGTGAAGGCAGAGGTTCCGCTGGCCGAGATGTTCGGTTATTCGACGGATCTTCGCTCGAACTCACAAGGGCGAGCCACTTTCACTATGGAGTACCATCACTACGCACCCGTACCGACACACGTAGCGGAGAGCGTGGCGAAGAAGTGATGTTTTTAAATGGTGTCTTGTTTAATTAAAACCGGAGAAAAGAATGTCAGGTAAGAAATTTGATAGAACCAAATCCCACGTTAACGTTGGTACTATCGGTCACGTAGACCATGGTAAGACCACGACGACCGCAGCGCTTGTATCCGTACAGGCAGCTAAGGGTCTCGCCACAGTGAAGTCATACAAGGACATCGCTAAGGGTGGAACAGTTCGTGACGAGTCCAAGACCGTAACGATTGCCAGCGCGCACGTTGAGTACGAGACGGCTACACGCCACTACGCTCACGTTGACTGCCCAGGTCACGCTGACTACGTAAAGAACATGATCACCGGTGCTGCTCAGATGGACGGCGCTATCCTCGTAGTAAGCGCGTCAGACGGACCGATGCCACAGACCCGAGAGCACATCCTCTTGGCTCGTCAGGTAGGAGTTCCCAAGATCGTTGTGTTCCTCAACAAGGTTGACACAGTTGATGATCCTGAGCTTCTCGACCTCGTAGAGATGGAGGTTCGCGACCTTCTCTCTGAGTACGACTACCCAGGCGCTGATACGCCGGTAGTTCGTGGTTCGGCTCTTAAGGCTCTCAATGGAGAGGCTAGCGATATCGGCGTAGGCGCTTTCGATAAGCTCCTCGCGACAATCGACGAGTACATCCCAGTTCCACAGCGTGATATCGATAAGCCATTCCTAATGCCAGTTGAGGACGTGTTCTCAATCGCTGGTCGTGGAACGGTAGCAACAGGCCGTATCGAGCGTGGTAAGATCAAGGTAGGTGAGGAAGTTGAGATCGTAGGTCTCCGCGACACAACCAAGACTGTAGTTACGGGCGTTGAGATGTTCAAGAAACTTCTCGACGAGGGTCACGCTGGAGATAACGTTGGATGTCTCCTCCGTGGTCTCAAGCGAGATGACGTAGAGCGTGGACAGATCCTCTGCGTGCCAGGAAGCGTTCGTCCACACAAGAAGTTCAAGGCAGAGGCGTACATCCTCAAGAAGGAAGAGGGTGGTCGTCATAAGCCATTCTTCTCTGGATACCGTCCTCAGTTCTTCTTCAGAACGACAGACGTTACTGGATCCATCAAGCTCCCAGAGGGTGTTGAGATGGCAATGCCAGGCGACCACATCAACGTTGATGTAGAGCTCTATCAGCCAATCGGAATCGAGAAGCAATTGCGCTTCGCTATCCGAGAGGGTGGTAAGACTGTAGGCTCAGGCGTTGTAACTGAGATCACTGAGTAATATCGGTGATTAGGGCGGCGGTGGGACTCCACCGCCGCGCCTTGATAAGGTTTAGCGGCAGGTTTTCGGCTCATAAAGTTACTAAATGTGAAAGTGTGAGGAATAAGCCATGATTGGCGGGCAGTTAATTAGAATTCGACTTAAAGGATACGACCACAAGCTTCTCGACTCAGCTGTGGGCGAGATCGTGCAAACAGTTCGTCGTACAGGCGGACGCGTTGCGGGACCTATTCCTCTACCGACACGCATTAACAAGTTCACTGTGAATCGTTCGACGTTCGTCGATAAGAAGTCACGTGAGCAGTTCGAGATTCGAACGCACAAGCGTATGTTGGATATCCTTGAGCCGACTCAGCAGACCATCGACGAGCTCGGTAAGCTGGAGCTCTCAACAGGTATCGATGTCGAGATCAAGCTTCAATAGAGATTGCTAAAAAAGTTTACGCGAGGGGGACCTCTTCATGACTACGTCAAAGCATTACCCAGAAGGGCTTCTGGGAAAAAAATTAGGAATGACACAAGTCTTTACGGCTGAGGGTCAGAGCATTCCTGTGACCATTATTCAGGCGGGACCATGTTACGTACTGGATGTGCGTGGGCAGGAGCAGCATGGATACAGTGCGGTCCAGTTCGGATTTGAGCCGAAGAAGAACCAGCGTTGTTCGAAGGCTGAGTTAGGACAGTTTAAGAAGGCTGGCCAGGGCGCTTTCTATCACGTGAAGGAGGTCCGCTGTGACGCTCCGGCGCTTGGTTGGAACGAGGTAGGTAAAGAGGTAACGGTTTCGGATGTCTTCAAGGACGGAGAGATCGTTGACGTGTCGGGTGTTTCGATCGGACGCGGATTCCAGGGAGTTGTTCGACGCCACGGAATGAAGGGTCAGCCAATGACCCGTGGTACGCACGAGGTTCGTCGTCACGTAGGAGCCATCGGTTGTCGTAAGTTCCCAGGACGTGTTTTCAAGGGGCAGCGCATGCCAGGTCGTATGGGTGGTGACAACGTAACCGTCCAGAACCTCCAGGTTGTAGGCGTCAAGCCAGAGGAGAACATCCTTCTCGTTAAGGGTGGTATTCCAGGTGCGCGTGGCAGCCTCGTTGTGATCCGCAAGGCGGTGAAGAAATAGCTTAAAGGGCGCTTGAGGTACAGAATATGACTTCGGATGTAGTTAGTGCAAAGTTGTTCGATGCGGCAGGTAAGGAGAAGGGTGTAGTGCCCCTCTCGGCCTCAGTATTCAAGTCAACAATCAAAGAGGAGCTCGTTCACGGAACGGTGCGTTGGCAGCGTGCTAAACGACGTGCGGGTACGCACGATGTCCTTACTCGTAGCGAAATCAAGGGTGGAAAGAAGAAGCCCTTTAAGCAGAAGGGTACAGGAAATGCGCGTGCTGGTTCGACTGTGTCGCCACTGATGGTTGGCGGAGCGGTGGTACATGGCCCGACTCCACGAAGCTATGAGTTTCGCCTCTCAAAGAAGATGAGGAAGGGAGCCTTGCAGTCGGCTTTGTCGGCGAAGAGTTCAACTGAGAACTTTCTGGTTCTCGAGGCGATGGATAGCGTCAAGGGTAAGACCAAGGATGCTGTAGCGCTTCTCAAGCAGGTTGGAATCACAGGCACAAAAGTGCTGGTAGTTGTTCCGAATGAAGCTTCGGAGCAGCGAGATATGTTTGCTCGAGGTTTTCAGAATATTGAGCGAGTTACAGTGACGCCAGTTTCTGGTGTTAACGTATACGATCTAATTAACTGCGCGAACGTGCTGTGCGTGCGCTCTGCGCTTGTAGAGCTCGAAGCTCGAGCTGGGGTCGTTAGCAAGTAAGGGCAGTAGGAAGGAATTATGGCAAAGAAGAAGACTCAGACTGCAGCAGCTCGAGTGAAGGACTACGGAGTCCTGCTCTCGCCGGTCGTTACTGAGAAGAGCGCCGTAGTTGGTGCCTCAGGGCTGACTGTTACGTTTCGCGTTGATCCTCGGGCTACGAAGACTGAGATCAGAGGCGCGGTAGAGCGAGTATTTTCAGTGAAAGTTGATGCTATCAGGACCTGCCGTTTCATGGGGAAGCTTAAGCGCTCCGTGACAGGGGTTGGAAAGCGCGCGGGCTACAAGAAGGCTTACGTGACGCTCGCTGAGGGTAGCAAGATCGACCTCGTTGAAGGGTTATAATTGTTAGAGGTATCCCATGGCTGTTAAGACATTCAGACCATTTACACCAACTCGTCGCTACCTGACGGTATCCGACTTCTCGGAGATCACAACAGATCGTCCAGAGAAGGGGCTTCTCGCCAAGTATTCCAAGACGGGCGGACGTAATAACTACGGTCGCAACACCAACATCAACCTCGGAGGAGGCCATAAGCGTCGCTACCGAGTGATCGATTTCCGTCGAGACAAAATCGGTATCAAGGGTACGGTTTCGTCGATTGAGTATGATCCGAATCGCACGGCTCGCATCGCCCTCGTGACCTACACGGATGGAGAGAAGCGTTACATCCTCGCCCCCCAGGGCTTGGCAGTAGGGCAAGTCATCAGCTCTGGTCCCGAGGCTGACATCAAGCCAGGTAACGCTCTTCCGTTGAAGTCGATACCGCTCGGAGAGAATATCCATAACATCGCGCTTAAGATTAAGGGCGAGGCGCAATTGGTTCGTTCCGCGGGTAACGCAGCACAGCTAGTGGCGAAGGAGGGTGATTACGGAACGGTGAAGCTTCCATCTGGTGAGACTCGCAAGGTATCGCTTGAGTGTTACGCTTCGATCGGCTCGGTTGGAAACGCGGATCACCAGAATCGAGTTATCGGTAAGGCAGGACGCAGCCGTTGGTTGAATCGTCGGCCACACAACCGAGGAGTAACGAAGAACCCGGTTGATCATCCGATGGGAGGAGGAGAAGGAAAATCGGCCGGAGGTCGTCATCCTTGTTCACGTACTGGTCTGCTTGCCAAGGGTCTTAAGACTCGCGTTAACAAGCGCACTCAGAAGTTTATCGTTCGTAGACGTAAGTAAGATTATAGGGGGCAACCATGGCTCGTTCAGTAAAGAAGGGACCATTTGTAGATAACAGTTTGTTGAAGTGGATCGAGCGCGTTAAGTCGGGTGCTCACAAGGGACCGATCAAGACGTGGTCCCGACGATCGACGATTACGCCAGACATGATCGGTCTGACGTTCGCAGTTCATAACGGCAAGAAGTTTAACGCAGTTTTCGTTACCGAGAATATGGTTGGTCACAAGTTGGGCGAGTTCTCTCCGACGCGTACCTTCCACGGACATTCGGCTAAGGCTGCCGCTGCTTCGTAGGTTGCTGCAGAGTGAAGAAGAAGTATCGAGGTTAGAGTTATGGCTAAGAAGACAACTAAGCAAGCTAAGAACAGTGAGGTAGCGACAGCTACGTTAAGGAGCTTCCGAATGTCGCCGCGGAAGGCTCGTCTCGTGATTGACCTGATTCGTGGAAAGCAGGTAGAGCCGGCGTTGGCAATCCTACGGTTCTCCCCTAAGAAAGGGGCGAAGGCCGCTTACAAGCTTCTCCAGTCGGCGATTGCGAATGCTCGTGAGCATGCTCGCGCTGATGTAGACAGACTCTGGGTTACGAAGGGTTGGGTAGATGAGGGCAAGACCCTTAAGCGATATATGCCAGCAGCGCATGGTCGTGCGAACCCAATTCGCAAGCGTTCGTCACACATGACGATTGTACTGGGTGAGAAGTAAGATTTTAGGAAGGGAGTTCTACTATGGGACAAAAAGTTAGCCCACGCGGATTACGAGTAGGAATTATCGAGGGATGGCAGTCGAAATGGTTCGCCGCCCGGGATTTCGCTCGTTACATTGGCGAGGATGTGAAGATCCGACGGTTCGTGAAGGAGAAGCTTCAGGCCGCAGGTATCGCCAAGGTTGAGATCGAGCGTGCGGCAGCTCGCGTGAAGATCAACATCTACACGGCCAAGCCCGGTCTTGTCATCGGTAAGAAGGGTAAGGATATAGAGGACCTTCGCAAAGACCTCAAAAATCTTGTTAAGCGAGATGTTAACCTCAGCATCATAGAGGCTCGCAAGGCTGATATGGACGCACAGCTCGTAGCTGAGGGTATAGCGTTCCAGCTTGAGCGTCGAGTTAACTTCCGACGAGCCATGAAAGAGGCAGTGGGAAGAGCGCAGAGAGTAGGCGCAGAAGGCATCAAGATCCGAGTTTCGGGACGTTTGAACGGAGCTGAGATCGCGCGTACGGAAGCTACCCGTGAGGGCCGGGTTCCGTTGCACACGCTCCGTGCGGAGATTGATTACGGATTCGCCGAGGCGCAGACAACATATGGCGTGATCGGAGTTAAGGTTTGGGTCTTCAAGGGTGAGAAGTTCGCCCCAGGTGAGGAGGCGGCAGCTGAAGCAATTCAGATGTAGTCGATTCGCTAGACAGAGAGTTTGTTCGGAGTAGTGTATGTTACAGCCAAAGAGACCACGTTATCGCAAGCAGATGAAGTTGTACCGTCACCTTAAGATTAAGGAGACACGTGGGTGTACCCTAGAGTTCGGTGAGTTCGGTCTCCGTGCCATGGAAGCTGGATGGGTTACCAATCGTCAGATTGAGGCAGCTCGTCAGACGATGGTTCGTCACCTCAAGCGTGGCGGAAAGGTATGGATCAAGGTCTACCCAGACAAGCCGCTGACCAAGAAGCCAGCGGAAGTGCGAATGGGTAAAGGAAAGGGCTCGGTGGAGCTCTGGGTGGCTGAGGTCAAAACCGGCCGTCTCATGTACGAGATTACGGGCGTTGCCGAGAAGGTAGCGGTCGAGGCCCTTGAGTTGGCGGCGGCGAAGCTGCCTATCAAGACCAAAATAGTGATTCGTAGCAGTAGCTTGATTTAGGTTGAGGAAACCGGCATAGTTCGGCCTCATTTTCTCTGCAAGTAGAGTAGGTAGTGATTATATGAAACGTCGTGAATTTCTGAAGGAAATCGCAGGCTTGGATAAGGGTGCTCTTCAGGAGAAGGCCAACAAGCTGGCAGAGGAGCTGATGCGTCTCCGCTTTAAGCAGGGCACAAAGCAGCTTGAGAAGGGTCACCTGCTGAAGGAAACCCGTCGTGCCCTGGCCAGGGTTCAGACAGCTATTCGAGCAAAGGCTGCGTAAGTATATAGAGTCACAGGGATTTAATCGCTCTGAGAAGTAGGAAGTAATTATGGCAGAGACAAAGAAAAAAACAACGAAAGCCGCCGCAGGAACAGAGGGTTCAAAAGCTGGCGCGCAAGGTTCAGAGCGTGGTCTTCGCAAGACTCAGGATGGACTTGTTGTGAGCAGCAAGATGAACAAGACCGTTGTAGTAGCGGTAGTTCGTCAGGTGCGTCACTCCCAGTATGGAAAATTTGTTCGTAGAACAAAGAAGTTCTACGCGCACGATGAGAATAACCAGTGCGCAGTGGGAGACCGAGTTCGCATCGTTGAAACTCGCCCGCTTAGCAAGCTGAAGCGATGGAAGTTAGAGTCCATCATCAGAAAGGCGGAGTAGTCTCGAGGTCAATAGAACGGGAAGAAGTTATGATTCAGCTAAAGTCAGTGCTCGATGTAGCAGACAATTCCGGCGCACGAAAGGTCGTGTGCGTTAAGGTGCTCGGTGGAAGCCGTAGGCGGTATGCAAGCGTGGGTGACGTTATTGTTGTCGCCGTGCGCGAGGCGACGCCGAACTCGAAGATCACCAAGGGCTCAGTTCACAAGGCGGTAGTAGTTCGTACAGCTAAAGAGATCTCGCGAGAGGATGGTTCATACATCCGCTTCGATGATAATAGCGCTGTATTGATCAATGATTCGCAGGAGCCGATCGGCACGCGTATCTTCGGACCTGTTGCTCGTGAGCTACGTGGTAAGAAGTTCATGAAGATCGTATCACTGGCGCCGGAAGTGCTGTAGTTGTTGGAGGTGTATCGTGGCTACTAAAAAGACAGTTAAGAAAGAGCGAGTCGCTACAGCCCTCAAGAAGGGTGACACAGTGATGGTTATCGCTGGTGGCAATAAGAACAAGAGGCCTTTGAAGGGGCAGGTGTCCAAGATTAAGGCGATCGTCGGAGACAAGGGCGATCGAGTTATTCTTGAAGGCTTAAACCTTTTTGTCCGCCACACAAAGGCAACAGCTCCCGGCCAAGAGGGAGGAAAGATTCAAGTTGAGAAGTCCGTTCACATCTCGAACGTAATGTATTACGTCGAGAAGCTGAAGAAGCCGGTGCGCTTAGTAAAGAGCGTTCTGGCCGACGGGAAGAAGGTTCGTGGATACAAGGATCCATCGAGCAAGAAGTTTGTACAGCTTGATGCGTAATAAGGCTTAGAGGAAGTATGGCTCGGTTAGCGGAACATTATAAGACGAATGTCGTTCCTGCACTCATGAAGAAGTTTAATTACTCTTCTCCGATGCAGGTGCCAAAGCTTGAGAAGATAGTTCTCAATACGGGCGTTCGTGACGCGGTGAATAATTCAAAGGCGATTCAGTTCGTAGAATACGCAATGACCACGATAAGTGGTCAGAAGCCAGTTGTGACGCGAGCCAAGAAATCTATCGCAGCTTTTAAGTTGCGTGAGGGGCTTCCTATCGGTGTCATGGTCACCATGCGCAAGAAGCGTATGTACGAGTTCCTCGATAGATTCATCGCGGTGGCGTTGCCTCGAGTTCGAGATTTCCGTGGTGTTCCAACGAAGGGTTTTGATGGTCGTGGAAACTACACCATGGGCATCAAGGAGCAGATCGTGTTCCCAGAGATTGAGATCGAGAAGCTCGATCAGATTCGGGGTCTCGATATCACCTTTGTTACAACCGCAAAGACGGATGCAGAGGGACACGAGTTGTTGGCGTTGATGGGAATGCCGTTCCGTAAGTAGTAGGCGAGGATACAAGATATGATTAACGATCACATTTCAGACATGATCACCCGCATTCGGAATGGTCAACGAGCAGGACATCGCTCGGTAGTAGTTACGGCTTCAAAGCTCAACAAGGGCGTGTTGGAGGTCTTAAAGCGAGAAGGTCTAATCGAGGCATTCGAGCCGTCAAAGGACGAGACTGGCAAGCCAGCGATAAAGGTAGCTCTCAAGTATTTCGCAAGCGGCCGTCCGGTAATTGCACGTGCGGTGCGCGTGTCACGACCGGGATGTCGCAAGTATTTCCGCACCGAGGCGTTGCCTCGAGTGAGCAGTGGTTTGGGTGTCGCTATTGTGTCGACTTCCAAAGGAATTATGACTGACCATGAGGCTCGAAAGAGTCGTGTTGGCGGCGAAGTGATCGCGCTTATTGGGTAAGTGAAAGGGGTATAACATGTCACGTATCGGTAAATTGCCTGTAGCCCTTCCGCAAGGAGTTAAGGGTGCTGTTTCGGGCAACGTAGTTTCGGTAGAGGGTCCCAAGGGTAAGCTATCCTTCGGAATCCGTCCGGGCATCCAAGTAGAGCTCAAGGATGGTAACTTTGTTGTGTCCATGGTTGGTTCTGACGCACAGACGAGAGCTGACTACGGCACAGCACGTGCAACCATCAACAATATGGTTAAGGGAGTTAGTGCTGGCTGGAAGAAGGTTCTTGAGTTGAACGGAGTCGGATACACAGCAAAGCTACAAGGAAAGAACCTTGTGTTAGCAGTTGGATTCTCGCATGACGTTACGATGGAGATTCCGGGTGCAATTAAGGCGACGGTAAACAAGAGCCAGATTGAGCTCGAGTCGGCAGACCGAGAGATTCTTGGAACATTTGCCGCTAAGGTTCGTGACACACAGCCACCAGAGCCGTACCTCGGAAAGGGTATTAAGTACTCAGATGAAGTAGTTCGACGTAAGGCTGGTAAGACCGGTAAGAAGTAGTAGGTAGACCGACGTAGGAGTAGGTGCCATATGGCAACGCAGGGAAAGAAGTTAGCAAAGACAGCTCGAGAGAGAACAAAGCTCAGAATCCGTAAGAAGGTTGCGGGTACGGTAGAGAAGCCTCGCTTGAGTATCTTCAGGAGTTCAAAGCACACGTACGCTCAGTTAATTATCGATGCCGATCACAAGACTGTTGCAGCGGCCTCGACTCTCGACAAAGAGGTTCAGGCGGGAATCGGCAAGCGAGCTTCTGCGGAGAAGGGCGACAAGAAAAGCTCTAAGTCAGTCTTGGCAGCTCGAGCAGTAGGCCTCGTATTGGCCGAGCGCTCCAAGGCCGCGAAGGTCGGGACAGCGGTATTTGACAGAAATGGTTTCCTCTTCACTGGCAGAGTTAAGGCTCTCGCGGACGGTGCTCGGGAAGGCGGTCTTGTTTTTTAGTTCGGAGAAGTATGGCTTTTAAGGATGATCTCGATAAGCGTAGAGTAACAGTTGATCAGTGCGGTGAGCTGACCGACAAGACGGTGTTCATCAATCGCGTAGCGAAAGTGGTGAAAGGTGGTCGTCGATTTAGCTTCAGTGCTCTTGTTGTCACTGGAGATGGACGCGGTCATGTAGGCTTCGGTCTCGGAAAGTCGGTAGAAGTTCCAGATGCTATCCGCAAGGCCTCAGAGCAGGCTCGTAAGAGGCTTGTTCGTATCCCTCTCAAGGGAACTTCGATTCCTCACAGCATCATAGGAAAGTCGGGTCCGTCGACAGTTATTCTTAAGCCGGGTTCCCCAGGAACTGGAGTTATCGCTGGAGCATCAGTCCGGGCAGTGATGGATGTCTGCGGCATCAAGGATATTCGCACAAAGTGCATTGGTTCGAAGACGGCGCAGAACGTCCTTCGCGCCACTCTCGCCGGGCTCCTCGGTCTCGATGAGCCAGAGGTGGTTGCGGCAGTGCGAGGATTGAAGCTTGAGGAGATGGGATACCATCCGTTCTAAGTCTCGTGAAGTTTGATTGAGTATACGAAAGTAAATTCGGTGTTGTATGAGCAAGGTAGTTGTTAAGCAGGTGCGAAGTCAGATTGGACGTAGCCCGGTGGTTCCTCGGACCCTTCAGGCGCTCGGTCTAGGAGCGATTGGAAAGAAGAAAGAGATCGCGCTCAACGACAGCGTTCGTGGAATGATCAAGCGGGTGTCCCACCTCGTTGAGGTTACGCCAGTAAAGTAATAAGCAGTAGTAGTTGGTGAGGGCTAATATGGCCAGCAAGAAAGTTTTATCGTTGAATAATCTTAAGCCGCTCCCGGGAGCGAGAAAGCTCCGCACTCGTGTAGGACGAGGTGAGGGATCCGGTCACGGAAAGACATCAGGTCGCGGAGGTAAGGGTCAAACGGCTCGTTCCGGTGGTGGTGTGCGTGCTGGTTTCGAGGGAGGTCAGATGCCTCTTTACAGACGATTGCCAAAGGTTGGATTCACCTCACGAGTGGGAGTTCGTGGATCTAACGTATACAGCGTCGTGAGACTGTCAGTGCTTGAGAGGCTCGATAATGGCACCACAGTTGACATAGAGAAGATCAAGTCACTTGGCTACGCTAAGAAGAGCAATGAGCGAGCTGGAGTGAAGGTCCTTTGTGATGTTGAGAAGCTCACAAAGAAGCTGCACCTGAAGGTCGATGCGATTTCGGCAAGCGCCAAGACTCTCGTTGAGGCAGCAGGTGGCACGGTTGAGATTCTCTCCGCCTAGTACTTGTTCCTTGATCGGACGGTAAAAACGGACCCGAATGGGTCCGTTTTTATTTGTGCTCCTTTTATTTGTGCGCCTTCGGAGTTGTGCCAGTTTTTCATGGTTCTCTCCCTGGTATTTTTAGCCACTTGAAGTTATTTTCCCTGGGCTTGTGACACTTGTTGCGGGTATAGTTAGCGACGCTTCGGAGTTCCCGACAGCACAAATGTCGCGACAGAGAACTAATTGATCGATGAGGTTTAAATGAACGGCTTTTTGGCGGTATTTCAGATACCGGAGCTTAAGAAGAGGCTCTTGTTTACGATATCAATGCTGGCGGTATACCGGTTTGGTGTGTTCGTTTCCACGCCGGGAGTTGATGTCGACAAGATTCGAAGTATGTTCGAGTCCAACGCCAATACGATTTTCGGCTTGATCAATCTCTTTTCGGGAGGAGCCCTTGAGCAGTTCTCTATCTTCACACTGGGCATATCGCCGTACATCACAGTGTCGATTATTATCCAGCTATTGACCCCAAGCTTCCCGTATCTCGAGAATCTCAAGAAAGAGGGCGACGCAGGTCGTCGGATAATAACGCGATACACTCGCCAGGGAACTATCCTCTTAGCACTAGTGCAGAGCTTTATGATCGCTCGCGCGCTTGAATCAAAGGGGCTCGCAGTACCAAGCTTCTCCTTTGAGCTCATAACGATGATTACGCTAACGGCGGGCACCGCCTTTGTGATGTGGCTTGGCGAGCAGATTACCGAGCGAGGTCTTGGTAACGGCACCAGCATCATTATATTTGCCGGTATCGCGGCTCGGATGCCTTCTGTTTTCGGCTCGACTGTTGAGTTGGCAAGAACGGGAGAGGTTTCTCCGTTCACAGTACTGGCGCTGCTGCTCTGCTCCCTCGTGACTATTTATTGCATAATTTATGTAGAGCGCTCAGCGCGGAAAATCCCGATTCAGTACCCACGGCGGATGATCGGTAAACGTATGACGCAAGCGCAGGTGCAGTATATGCCCCTTAAAGTGAATATGAGTGGCGTTATCCCACCGATATTCGCTTCAGCGATACTCATGCTTCCGGCGACAGTTATGACTGTCATACCAGGTATGGATATGTCGCTGTTCTCGAGATTCTTTACGCCCGGTGAGTGGGGCTATGAGTCAATTTATGTTGGATTAATCGTTCTTTTCAGTTTCTTTTACACTGCGGTGGTGTTTAACCCGCCAGAGGTAGCCGAGAATCTGAAAAAGAATGGTGGGTTCATTCCCTTGGTTCGCCCAGGGGCAGAGACATCCGATTACCTGTACGGAGTACTGCAGCGGTTAACGCTCTGGGGCGCGATTTATATTTCCCTGGTGTGCGTTGCGCCCCAGATGATTTACTTGAGCCTTGGAGCTTCGCAGTTCGCGTATGTGTTCGGTGGTACCGCGGTGCTCATCGTAGTTGGAGTAACGCTTGATACAGCTGCTCAGATAGAGTCAATGCTCGTCGCGCGTAACTACGAGATGTTCATGTCGCAGTCGACCAAAACGGGGCGTGGCGGTATGGCATCTGTCGGCGGTGGGCGTGGCCGATTGGTGCGACGGTAAAGAGAGAGGAAGGCTGCTTCTCGCTGGATGTTTCGATGGAGATGATTTTATGCGAATAATCCTTCTCGGGCCCCCAGGAGCTGGTAAGGGCACTCAAGCTAAAGAAATCGTGGCTCGATACGGTATCCCTCATATTTCAACGGGGGATCTGCTTCGTGAACAAGTTGCTTCGGGTTCAGAGTTGGGGAACCGTGTGAAGGCCATCCTTGATTCGGGTGAACTGGTCACCGATGAGATAGTCATGGAGATGGTTGACGACCGTATCAATCGCCCTGATTGCACCAAGGGATTTCTGCTTGATGGGGTTCCTCGGACGGTTAAGCAAGCTGAGATATTGGCTACAATGCTCGAGCATCGCCATGCAGCGCTTTCGGCGGTAGTCCAGATCTCCGTACCAGAGGACGTTCTTCTCGAGCGGATCCGGAATCGTGGTATAGCCAATGCCGGGGCGCGAACCGATGATACCGCCGAGGTCGCTGCCAAGCGCCTTGAGGTGTACCGAACCCAGACGGCGCCGGTGGCGCAGTACTATCGGGAGCGTAACGCGTTACGGGAAGTAAATGGTGTAGGCACAGTTGCCGAGGTCTCGGAGCGAGTATTCGCCTCTGTAGAGAGATAGGCGATTCTACCCTAGAGCGCCGCTGTATTTAAAGCCTCATCTTGCTCGCCAGCCTACAACAGTACGGAACAAAAACTCCCATCAACACCACGACGGCGGCGATGGCACTGCCGAGAGGATCGTACTTGAACGCACTCCAAATAAGAAAGACGCACGAAGCAACAAAGACCACAAGCGGAGCGGGATAGAGTGGTACCTGAATAGAAGCGAGCTCCTCTGTCTTAGCGCGGAGAATTGGAACTGCTAGTGCCTTCAAGAGAAAGAAGACCCATACAACAGTGGTGGTGTATACTACTGCGTTGATAAAGGATTGCGTGAGAATAATGACCAGAATCGAGAGCGCTCCTTGGCTCAGAAAGGCTAGGCGATAGCTCGCCTGGTTCGTCTCTTTATGGCAGGAGGGCGAGATGCGGGTATAGAGGCGGGCCCCAGTGAACATCGTTCCCTGAATCGCCCCTAGGCATGACACGGCGATTAAAATGTAGACGAGGGTAGCCGCCGAACCTGGCAGAATTTGCTGAAGGCCAACGGCCACTGGCACTTCAGCGATTGAGAAATTGTGAACTCCTAGCAGGTTCACGAACGCGAAATTTACCAGCACATACAAAATCGTTATCAGCCCTAATGAAACCGAGGCTGACCGTAGTAATCCACGTGCTCCGCTCTGTATATCAGCCGTAACGTTCGCGATATCACTCCACCCACCAAACGTGAACAGTACTAGGATTAACGCTAGTCCGTAGTCATGTTGTTTGGTGCCTTCAGTTATAAGCTCCATAGGCTGTGTGCTGTGTGAGCCAGCATAGAGGCCGGTCAGTATAATCAGGGACAGGCCGGCTACCTTCGCCGCCGAAAGTATGTTTTGCGACCTCTTGCCCGCATGAAATCCATAGAGATTTATCATGGTCAGGAAAAACACCATAAGGCTCGCAATAACGCTCTGGGGTAATTGAATTGTGGGCCAGACAGCGAGGATGTAGCGAGCCGATGGGAAAGCCATCGCGGCGATGATTCCTGGTTTTAGGATTGCCACCTCAGCCCACAGGTAGAGATTGGCGAGGCGCTGCCCGTAAGCGGCACGAAGCCAGGCGTATTCACCGCCATTTTCCGGGTAACGCGCGGCAAGTTCTGAGTAGCATAGGATTCCGCAATACGAGAGGATTGCGCCGACTAGCCACAGAGAAAGGATCTCTGAGAGTCCCGAAACTGCCTGTGCCACAGCGGGCGCTGTCTCAAAGATGCCGGGCCCGATGATAATTCCGGTGCTGATGGCACACGCATCCCACAAAGAGAGCGAGTGTTGCGACTTGGTATTAGTGAGAGAAAGTTCGGTCCGCATACGTATTCATAAAAGACTCGGGTCTCGTTCTCGATAGTAGCACCAATTATTGCTCTTCACGTAGTGGCTGACTGGAAGATGCTGACTCGCACCCAATTTGGCCGTGCGGGAGGTAGCCGGACAGCTTCCGTTTGCTAGAACTGTATCTGTCGCTAGAGTCATCTCCTGGGGCTGCTCAAGCTAGTAATCGACTACACCACGTCTGCATATGGAGGATCCTACAACAACCAATGCTCCCGAGGTGAGGATGGATACAGAGATCCCGTGGTCGGAGAATACAGCAGTAATAATTGTAGAGAGGAGCGGGATGAGCATTGAGGTAGTTGAGATGGCCACGACACTGCCGCGGCGCATACCGATATCCCAGAATAGGTAGGATAGCGCTGCAAGCGCAGCCCAAGATAGTAAGAGAATCCAATCTCTCCACATCGGGGAGTGTGGTGACCCACTAAAGGAGCTCGCACATAGCAGTAAGACTCCAGCGATAGTCATATAGGCAGGGACTGCCGAAGCTCCTTCGGGATTAGAGAGCTTGCGAGAATAGTTGCTGTAGAGCGCCCAAGCCAGAGCGTCTAGTACAGCTGAAAAGTACGAGACCGCATTGAAATCTGTTAGGGCGCCTGTAAGTCCCGTTTCCGTGGTAGTTGCGAGTTTGCCGAGGAGTATGCCGACAGTGACAGCCACCAAACCCGGAGCTAGCCACCAGGTGGCCCTCTTGCCCAGAATAGGAATAGCGAGCACGAGCGTGAGTGATGGCCAAAGGTAGTTTAGGAGCCCAGTGACAAGGAGCTGCCCGCTCGATTTCGCGGTCGCGACAGCTGTCCAGGCGAGAACGAGATTGCAAACCCACATGGTTCCGCATACCGCATGACAGCGGCGCGAGTGAAGCGCAATTCGCGGTAGATCTCCTCTGATTAGAGCCACTGAAATGAGAATAGCTCCACCAATAAGCAGCTCAAGGCCGCCGGCTCGTAGCATACCAAAAGCGCTGGCCAAGAGATTCATGATTAGTACTGCAGAACTCCAAATAGCGCAGGCGATAATTCCGAGCAGGGTTGCGGATGTGGCTGAGCGTGACGAGTTAAGTTGAGCCATGTTGGTGATATCAACATCTGCAGCGACACTCTACAAGTTCAAAAGTATCGTGACCGCAAAGCTTTGCGGGCTAGGGCAGTTTAGAGCCAGCACACTTGTTAAGGACGTAGTTGATAAATCTCAGCGGTATTAGGGTGCTAACATATGTGGGCGTGCGCGAGGATCTAGATCGCCGGGCCCAGTCGAGATTCTAGGTGTCAATGGCAGCCGGACCGCATCAAGAAGCTGCCTTCCGGCCACCCTTGAGATTGGTGATGATTGATAGAAGACGCCAAGCTGGTCGAGTATCTCTCGTTCTTCTGGATTCGTCGCGGATGCTTGAAGCGTCTTTAGTCGATCAAGATAATAAGCAAGGGTATGGTGAGCAGCGGCCTCATGAAGAGATGGATCAAGGGTGCCGATATGTCCTTTTTGAATATTGCAGGCCCCGCCGTACCGGTAGAGCGCATATGCTGCCAGGCGCTGTTCTTGCGACTCAGTGGCGCAGCTCCAGTCGAGTTCAGATAGTCGGTTTCGTATGTAGAGCTCTCTAATATCTTTGGAGTCACTATTCGATATCGCTAGTTTATTGCCCGTCCAGATCGCGCTTTCGAGCGATTCGATCTCGCTAAAGCTGAGACGGAAAATATCGGCCTCGATGTCGCACGTAGAGCGGTGAAAAAAAGTAGAGAGGTTAATATCGCGAAACTGATCTCGAGCGCGTATCGCGTCTGCTGTGTAGGCTTGACTTGCGACATCGTCCAGGTCGATGAGAAGTGAGCGAGAGTTTGTGCTCATCCATTTGATTGCGTCGCGCCCCTTTCCCTCACGGTATTCCAGAAGGTCGATCCAAAGCCCGCTCTTGCCGTCGTTAGTGAGTAGTGAGAGGGGTCTGCGTGACGCTATCAAGGGAGACTGCAAGTCGAGCTGAGGTGTGAGCGCAACAACGACTGGATGGGCGCGACCCATAGCGTGGAGCTCGGCTGCTGGATAGGCCGAGTGAGTTCTGACATCTACGCCAAACGCCGTCGCGAGGGTTTTTGCCAGTAGGATTGTAAGGTCTACGTCCGCTGCAGAGTGATGCCGCTGTTTATCGGACAGGAGTCCGAGAGCTTGGCTAATTGGCTCCAGTCCTAAAGAGAGCTTAGTGCCGGCCGTCTCTCCGAGTGATGTTCTAGGGCAGCGAGGAAAGCTCGCATTGGTAACACTCAGGTATCGCACGGTATGCAGAAGATCTTTCGGTACAACTTTGCCGTAGAAGTAAGGATTAAGGCCATTCCGTATGAAGGAGGTTCGTAGGAAATTTAAATCAAAACGAGCGGAGTTGTAGCCGATTAATTCTACTGCTTCACCGGACCGAGAAATCGTGTCTCCGATGAAAGAATGGACCTCTTTAAGCGCTTGTCGCTCACTCTTACTGGCCTGCAGTTGATGCGACATGACCTGAGTTCGATTTGCAAGGACAGCCTCAGGCTCGGGGAGTTGTAGCGGAGAGATAGCTAGTTCTGCCGAGTAGCGTCCTAATTCCTTCCATGAGCGGTCGACAGCAACAAAGCAGCAATTGAGAATCTGTCCTAGTGGTGAAAGATGAGTTGTTTCGAGATCGTAGAAGATGCTTACCATGTCGCGCAGCTTATAGGACTCCTTGCCGTGGGGCAAACGAAGTCGCTACGGAGGTGTCAGTATGCAAAACCTCTACGTGAGGAGCAGGGATTTTCGAAAAGATTATGCGGCTCGCGTAGTAGCTCTTTGCGGTACCGCTGGGTGCTTCATAATTGCGATAGGCTTAGAATCAGGCGAGAGATACCGTGTTACACGTTTGAGGGCACTCTTCCCCATAAAGCAGGCTGAGATGGCGGCTTGGGGGATGGTGTTTACCTGCGAATCTTGGCGTTTGTGCAGGGCGGCGTATCTGCTGAGGAAGGTCGCCTCATCGGTGTTTCGTTTGCTCGTAAAGACAGGCCGAATGAGGTGTTCCCAGTACGAACTAGCCAGTACGAAGCCTACCTGTGGCGTTACCGAAAAGACGAGCAGCTCGTCGTGCCGCCTGACAAATGTATAGGTACCGGCGGGGATCACGTGAGCGTGATCAATCAGTTCAACTGTAGAGCCAGGAGATAGAAGTTGGTGTCTCATGAGGCTTCGTCCTATAGGCGTATGGTGGACCCCCGAGATATTCAGGGGCCCCGTAGTCATCAGTATAATCGAAGATCGCACAAGAAAGTTTCGGCTCGTGGGTGCGGAAGGGGAGCAAGGAGCGTATGCCAGAAAAACATACGGTCTCGACCACTTGAAATATCGGTTTCTAGTGCACCGCTTTCGTATCTTTTAGCAGGGGCTTCACTGCCTCCCAGAATTTAAAAAAGCCAGAGGTCGCCATGGGCATGAGTCGCTCGTCCCAAGTGCGTCGATGATGGGATACCTCGATTCCGCGGGCGCGGAGCTCCGACTCGAGTTTAACAATCGAGGCTCTGTCGAAGCCGACCCTGGGCGCCATCATGTGAACCTGAGAAACTCGCTGGCATTTGGCGAAGTCGACTATGTCCTGAGCCGTGGAAACGAGAGGGGCGTGTGTGCGTTGAGCTGCATCTGCACGCAGAGATGTGATCAGGCTGTTCTTGAGTGGAGATGAATGTGTCAGGGGTGGGGCAAGTAAGCAGTAGTGAGTGCCTCTGCCAATAAACTCTGCGGAGAGATCAGCTGAAAGGTCGTCGTCGTGTATGACAATGAGAGAGCCAGGCGCCGGAGTCTCGCGACTTACGCGCGGAAGTTCGCTGGCAGGGCCAACCTTGTCGGGCTGTGGAGGTCTTGGAGTGGTGTGTAGTTCCGAGCTGTGAGGTTTCCATCGTCCCTTGGAATATGTAGCAATGTTTTGTGGTGTTGCCAGGTAGGTTTTTCCAGGCGTATGAAGTCCAGCGACCCAGCGCCATGAAAGAGTGTTTGCGGCTGCGTCTCCATCGAGGAGATGCTGGTACATGAAGCAAGCGCCGAGTTGCCATGGGAGTTTGAGGGTAAATATCCATACACTGGCAAACCACATACGGGCGTGATTGTGGAGGTATCCAGTAGTCCTCAGCTCCTGCACCCATTCATCAAAAAAAGTTAGTGAGGTTTCGCCTATTATCGCGCGACGATAGAGATCCTTATCCTGATAATGATTCGAAAGAGTCGCCACCTGGTCTAGGTACTCCTGCCACACCGCTGGCCGAAGCTCCAGCCAGCCTTTCCAATATACACGCCAGAGTATCTCCTGGAGGAATTTCTCAGCCGAAGAAAACGGGTGATGAGAGAGGACTGATTCAATGCACTCCTCCTCACTGATTACGCGGTGGCGAATCCACTTTGATAGGCGCGAGACATTTTCATGTTCCGGGAGTATGTAATTTCTTGTAGCCGCGTAGTTCGGTACACGCGGCATAAATGCTCGTAGCTCGGCCAGCGCTTCTTTTCGAGAGTTCATAGAGACTCCACATAGCGTGAGACAGACGCTAGATCGGGCACTTCGGCTTTGATAATCTGGGTCTTTAGATCAGCCGTCACTAC
>OMII01000288.1 GCA_900299055.1 Pseudomonadota bacterium
AGGAGACCCCATGCGAGTAGCCTCGTCCTTTTTCTCGTTTATCGCCGTCGCCGCCGTTTTCTCAGGATGCGCGTCTCTCACGACCCCGAAGTCCCCCGATCTCTTTCCAAATGAGAAGCTCAACCGCACCCCGCAAGGGCAAGTTCGCGGCGATGTAAACGAGTGCATGGCGCTCGCAGATCAATACATCCAACAACCAAACAAATATGCCGAGATGGGTAAGCAAGGGCTCATCGGCGGAGCGGTTGGCGCTGGAACAGGCGCACTCGCTGGAACCATTGTTGGTAGCAACCCAGGACGCTCCACGGGAGCAGGTGCCGCGGTTGGTGGCATTCTAGGTGTACTCAACGCAGCAAAAGATATGAATGAGCGTAGCCCATCGTATGAGCGCTTCGTCGAGCACTGCTTGCAGAAGAAGGGCTACGAGATCACGGGCTGGAGCTCGAAGTAGTCATTATATTTCTTGATTGGGAGGGCGGGTACACTCCGTACCCGCCTCGTCGCGGATCATAGAAACATTCCGACAGACCCCGGTCGGTGAGGACACCGACCCTCCCATACAACAGCGCGAATCACGATCGGGAGGGCGGGATTCTGTTGTACCCGCCCTTTACGACGCGCATACCGAGCCGCGCCCTCCTCCCAGACCCCTTTCCTAACCCACTGTCATCGCTAACTACAATAGTCCCCGCTGGCCAAATCTATCCGGATAGGTAACCGACGGTGTCAATCGTTTCATACCTCTCATTGGAGTGCCCTGGGATGGTCCGAGGCACAAAGGTTGTTTTTTTCTTTCTCGGTGACGCCGAGAAGAAAGGAGGGTCCCATGAGGGCCTTCGCGAAAATTGTGTTGGTCGCTGCAGTCGGTATTGCCTTGGTAGCGGGATGCTACCTCGGAATTAAGGGCATTTTCGGGGGGTCCACCCGCCCGGAAACCACAGCGGCGGAGGCCGCTGCAGACCTGCTGAGGACGCAGGTCGCTGAGCTGCGAAAGCAGCTCGGCGAGCGGAAGGACTTGGTGGCGAAGGCCACCAGGGACCTCAAAGCCGCCACGGCAGCCACAACCGACCGGGAGCGGTCGCTGTACATGGGTACTGCGACGGGCTACCTCGACATGCTTGCCTCCGGGCAAGCATCAGAGATTTCGACACTGAAAGGTGTCGAAGTCTCCATCGCATCCACCACGGTCAATTCGACCGAGGTGGAGGAGATGCGCTCAACTCTGAAGGCCCTCGCGGCCCAGGAGTTCGAGACCGCGTCGAGGACACGGGCCGACTTATTGCGAAAATATCGCAAATAGTCGGCCACCCGAACGCCACCACCCCTCGTGCATGGCGTTCAATTTGAGTGGGGTTTGCGTCCTCGGACCATTCCTCACTCTTCTTTACGAAGAGTGAGGAGAACAGAGAGATACACTTCGATTACTTCTACGCGCTGAGAACCGCGCTATCCCGAATCATAACCATGAGCTCTTTTTCTCGCTTCGCGGACCGCGCGAAAGCCGCGCCCGAACAAGTGGCCGCCACCCACCAACCCACGCGTGTGGCGGCCTCATTCTATCGCTCTGAAAGCACCTGTAGCGAAAACGGCGCCCCGCCACCCTTGGCGTCGAGCGCGGCTACCGTCGCTACGGTACCCGCTGGCACTGAGAGATTGAGTGCTTCAATCGCCACAGTCTTCGTACCGGCGATGGTGACTCGCACGTCGTAGGCGCCGCCAGGAATCGTGAGGTAATCAGAGATCGCGCGAAACGGCACAGCGCTCAAAACTGGCTGAGCCGCGTCGATACTCTCACCCGGCGCGGTGACATAGACATCCACCTCAGGAGCGCTCGCAGCGCTATGGAGCACCCGCACACGCGCGGAATCCTGCGCCGGAGCGGACCGATCACACGTAGCGACAATTGGTGCTATCTCCGCCGCTTTGCCAGCCGCCACAACGAGGTAATCCACATCATCAACGAGGTCGAGCCGGGCATCGATAACGGTGGTGTCGGTGCCAGTGATGTTCACCGCAATGTGGCGAGTTCCAGCTTCAACTGGAAGGAAATCGGAAGCCGCTGTGTAGGGGACGTCCTCAAGCACCCTCCCCTGGTCGACCAGCACATCGACATTTGGCGCGTCGGGTGACGCGTGGAAGACCCGAACGCGAGCCTCGTCATTATTGTTATCACCGCACCCTATCAGACCAAGCGCCGCTAACGACGCTACGCAGACAACCACCCCCCTCATAAGCACTCCTTTTACTGTTAGCCTTTAACAGCAATTTAGCATCGCTAAAGAAGCCTTGTCAATTATTGCTGTCATTTTATTGCAGCTTTTGTGATTGGCGGGCAGCGGTAGGTACGCATACGAGCCCTACCACCCGTCTCCCCCTTTTTTTCCTTCTGTGCCAGAAATAGCGAGATGAAAGACCAGATGGCGGATATGACGCAGATTCCTGAAAGCTGTGATGGGTGTGGCCTCTGTTGTATCAACAACACCGATGCCAAGTGGATAGAGGTAACAGCAGAAGATGCAAAGCGTATCCCCTCTCACTTTCTTCAAGCGGGCGACATCGAACCTTTTGCCATGCAGCAAGTCAGTAATGGAAGGTGCGTATGCCTCGACAACCAAAACAGGTGTTCGATCTACCCGCTTAGGCCCACAATATGCCGGGCAGTTATGCCAGGAGACGATGTCTGCGTCACATCCATCAAGCGCATCGTTGCACCGTAGCTACCACTCTGGCACCCCAGATGAGTAAGGGAGGGGGGCTCAGCACAGCCCTGGTAGCGAGATATCAATTGGATGCCAAGAGACACTCCTTACTCGCCATGCGGATCTTGGCTGCGCCAAATCCGCACAGAAAAAAACTGTCTCGGGGGATGCAAGGGAGGCACCCTTGCCCGTCATGCGAATCGTGGCGCAGCCACGTTCGAATAGGTACTAACAGTGGGATGCAAGGGAGACCCCTTGCCCGTCATGCGGATCTTGGCTGCGCCAAGTCCGCATAGGAAAAAATGGAGCGGGAGACGAGATTCGAACCCGCGACCCTCAGCTTGGAAGGCTGATGCTCTAGCCGACTGAGCTACTCCCGCTCACGAACGTACAGGCGAGCCTGTGCCGTGCGTTGCGCTATGTAACACCAATCAAAGGAAAAATGCAATCATATGCCCCATGGATACGGCCTCCTTTTTCCGTCGACGCGAGCGGTATGATCTAACGAGGGATCCAGATAAAAACAGGGCTATCACCCTGAAATCCTACCGTCTATAGTCTCGATAGTAGCTGTGAGGGTACGGTCCTCGTGTAACTCGTGCATTGTGTATGGCTAAAAAGCGCTCCCGTCCCCCTGGAATCCTCGACATCCTCATCTCGGCGCTGGTCGATCCGAAGGGAACGATGCGGCTGCTCCTTGTAGATTCCCAATCGCCTCCTCACCTACTCACCAGCCTATTCTTCCTGGGATGTGTTGTTATCGCACCGCCTGTGCTTTACACCCCCGATGGGTCGCTAGGAGCACCCCAAATCATGCTATTGGTCGCCACTGCCCTCACGGCCCTCCTGACCATAACGCTGGCAGGATTCTTTCAATCGATGACGACCCGCGCGCTCAGCTCAGAGCAACCCATTTTCTCTCTCATCTGCGCGATGATTTACTCGCTCACTCCATTTGTAACGATGATGGCCTTTTTTTACGCCGCTACGTACTGGACCCAAGGACACATCTCTGTACTCCAGTTTCTTACGACTGGGTACACGTCACAACATGACACGCTCGTCCAGTTTTTCCCAACTACGGTAAAGATAACCTGCGCGGTGTGTTTCGTGCTTTTTGTGAACGGGGTGCGGGCACTCCTGCACAGCTCGCTGAGCTCTGCAGTTTTAATCGCTGCAATTTTTGTCCCGTTAATTATGGGCTCTTTTGTGGTAGCGCTATCTTTTGAGGAGCTACTTCTTCCAGGTCTGTCTGCGAGAGTAATAGGAGTCTTCGCAGCGTTCCTTGGCTTTTACTTTGGAGACGTATCCTAACGCGCAGCGTGAAAACCCTTCGCAAGCATCTCCACGGTGTAATCGATCGCTTCTCCGATATGTGCGTACGAGACAAAGCCCGCTTCAAACGCTGAAGGGGCAAAGTAAACACCGGCCTCCAGCATCGCGTGAAAAAATCGATTAAACGCGTGCTTATCGGCCTGCTGCGTATCGCGATACGAGCGCACGGGCACAGAAGAGAAAAAGAAGCCGAACATCGTGCCTACACATTCAGCTTGTAGAGAGAGCCCCTCAACTGCTGCTGCATCATGAAGGCCTTGTACCAAGCGTGACGTGGCTGCCGCTGTCGCTTCAAAAATTCCCGGCTTACTCCACTCGGTCAGCGTAGTGATACCAGCAACCATGGCAAGAGGATTTCCCGACAGCGTGCCGGCTTGATACACGGGCCCAAGAGGCGCCAGCAGCTCCATGATATCGCGCCGCCCACCAAATGCGCCAACGGGGAGTCCGCCACCAATGACCTTGCCGAGCATCGTGAGGTCCGGCGTGACACCGTACAACCCCTGCGCTCCACGTAGCGCCACTCGGAATCCCGTCATGACTTCGTCTAGGATCAAAAGAGCTCCGTGCCTCGCCGTGATCGCGCGCAGACCGGCCAAAAACTCCGGCTGTGGAACGAGGAGTCCGCAATTGCCGACCACCGGTTCCACGATAACTGCCGCGATATCCGAGCCACAGGCATCAAAGAGACGTTCTACCGACTCGAGATTATTATACTCAGCAACCAACGTATCCCCGACTACTGCCGCGGGAACCCCCGCGCAATCAGGAAGTCCCAACGTCAAAACTCCGGAACCAGCCTTCGCGAGCAACACATCAGCGTGCCCGTGGTAGCACCCCTCGAACTTCACCAACTTCTGTCGCTTGGTATAGCCGCGCGCCAGTCGGATCACTGCCATTCCAGCCTCGGTTCCCGAATTCACAAAACGCATCATCTCCATCGATGGAAAGAGCGTTTGAACGAGTTCAGCGAGTCTCCACTCAAGATCGTGGCACGCCCCATAACTTGTTCCACGAGCCGCCTGACACGCTATCGCCTCGACAACGGCCGGATGCGCATGGCCAAGGACAAGAGGTCCCCAACTGTTGATGTAGTCCACGTAACGATTACCGTCGACATCCATCAGGTATGCACCCTGCCCTGATTCTACGATGAAGGGGTCGCTGCCTACTGACTTAAAGGCTCGTACAGGCGAGTTAACTCCACCCGGAAAGAACGTTTTGGCTTTTGAGAATATCTCGTGCGAGCGTGTACGTGTGACCATATGCGTTTGTTAGCACACCCACGCAGCAGAAAAAAGAAGCGGCATCTTTGTTTAACCTGTCGAGCGCCCCCCAGAGGCGGAGATCGCATCACGCTCCGAGCGCCACGTGACGCTACCGCGCGTCTGAGGCCAACGGATCTGAACCCATACTGGCCTCGCGACCATCGGAGATCCCATCCTCATCACTATCTGGATTAATGGGGTGTGTGCCGAGAGCCAACTCACGCTCGTCAGACAGCCCATCACGATCGGTATCTTTTGCAACGAGGCTGGTTCCCTTCGAACGCTCATATTCATCGCTAAGTCCGTCGCCGTCAGTATCTGAATAAGAATCTCCGGCAACAAGCGGGTCACCTCCGGATACGACCTCAGCACCATCTCCCTTTCCGTCAAGATCGGTGTCTGCTGCCCCAGGATTCGTTCCTCGCTGTGCCTCGTCGTCGTTCGACAGACCGTCCATATCGGAGTCTCGAGCTCCTAGACGATCCGACACCCGGGTTCTTGCAACCCCACGAGGCTCGACTGAAGCGTCGCCCGAATCACCACCGGCACGATCCTCAAGGTCATCCGAAAAGCCATCGCCGTCGCTGTCTTCCCAATTCTGGATCCCATCGTCGCTAAACGCACTTCCGAGCCAATTCCCGGCTGCGGTGTCTGTGCCACCAACTCCGGCGCTCGTCGAACCGTTCACGGCCGCCTGCTTGACCGATTCGGCAGACCTGTTACTGAGCGCTGAGAGTTCATCAAAAATCCCCGCGCCACCTCCCGCGCCACTGGTCGCTGCCGGACTCGTTACCTTCGTGGCAGTCGGCGTCGCTGACGCCGAGGGTTCAGCTGCCTGAGTTTGAGTTGGAGTGATCGTTGGAGTATCTGTGACTGACGGAACCGGGGTAACAGAAGTTTGCGCCGCAAACTCGTAGTCTTCCTGACAGGCCTTTGTGCCGCTCACCATTACGCCAAGCGACACCAGCA
>OMII01000289.1 GCA_900299055.1 Pseudomonadota bacterium
CCGTGCTCCTTCGTGACAGCAAAAAACCTATGAACAGAGCGAGCGTGACAACCGCGAGATCGGGGCGAATAAGCGGGCCTAGCCCAATAAGAAGGGCAGTAAAATACATAGGACGCAACGCCGACGTATTTCGAGAAAGTGAATACGAGCACCAGCCTATCCATAGAAACGTCAACCCCGTTTCTAATCCTGAGGATGCAAAATCCCAGAATGGCGGAAGAGAGGCTATCGCTAGCGCGCCCAGAGGAAAGAGTCTTAAGCCTGTAACACTTCTGCGCCATGCCGCTCGAGTCGCAAGACCAAGACCAACGACAGAACAAAAAACCCCACACACCGCCGAGAGTGGTCCAAGCGAATCTGCCCCGAAAACCCGGAGTCCACACAGCACTACAAACCAGAGCGGATGCGAGAAGCTCTCCACTCGGACTCCACGATTATACACCGGTCCATATCCCTGCCAGAGATTTTCCACACTCCGAAAGGTGATAAATCCATCTTCTGCCACCCACAGTCTGAGCATCGCTCCACTCAGAAGCACAAGAACCGGAAGTGCAAGCAGCCACCACGATTGATAGCGAGCCACCAATCTCACCGGCACACGATCGCCGTTTGCCGGAGGCTGAATGCACGACGTGCCCGGTAATACTGTTTCTCTTGGACCTGTCATAGTTATCGCGTGTCGATAGTCTTTGCGCGCGCGAAGCCGCCCTGCGCGCCATACGCGTTCGATTATAATGACAAGGTTTACGCACCTACGCCATGCAAGGCTATCAAAGCTCCAACAGAAGCGAACTCTTGAAGAGAGCCACACCGATTACTACTCGCTTCGCTTATACATCCTGGCGCCTCACTTCTCGTTGCAGGCGTGTCAGCTAGGGCGAGTCGCGCACCGCAGAAGTCATTCGAGCTGAACCCGCTCCTGCGCCAGCACTCGCACACACGAAAAGCGCCTACAAACACCCCAAATAAACTACGTTTGATTTATTTCATTTTGACGATAAAGCGCCCGTTTTAAGCGATTTAAAGAGAGATCGCGACGCCATTCATCGAGATAGCTTTCTTTCCCACACCCTGTGCATAAGTCCACTACCCATCGCTACACCAGAAATAAAAAATAATATTTTGAGTCCTGCTAATTTGGTTGATTTCAAAAGTTCTCGAAGCTACAAGGTCAACAGAGTCGAGATGACGGTGATGCTTTCGGAGACATAACGACGGAAGCCGACCTCAAAGAGACTGACTCCTAACGGATCAGGCTCTAGGTAAAGCGCATGGAAAGGCGCAGAGCCTCAGAGAGGGAATCTCACCTAGCCCGGGCACCTTAGGGTAGCCCGGCGAGCGGGTGGGACGCGCGCGATACGAAAGTGTCGCGAGCGACATCGACGTTGGGCCGCTCACAGGATTTCGAAAGAAGGCCTGAGAGCAGCGCAGCGAAAGAACGGAAGCTCTCGGGTGTACGTTCTAAAGGTGTAGCTGGGCAGTGTGCGGCCGAAAGGCGAGCGCTGAGGGGAATTATCGTTAGATAGTTCTTTCTGCTCCAGCACCTCTATCGGGAGTACCGATAGTGGTAATAACGACTGGGATATCTTACATCCCAACCGGCTCCTTGAGTGTGGAAACACCTCAAGGAAGTAGGTTTCACGAGTCGCCGATATGCTTTCAATCCCTCGGGATTAAGAGATGGCGTCACCGTAAGGGCAACCGATTCTGTTCGTAGGAACTCGAGGGTGGGAAACCGCCCATATAAGCTCCCCAGTGGGTAGGAACGGGAAACCGTCCAAGGGGGAGTTGTGAAAGAGACACCATGAGTACAGAAATCTTACTCTGACTAGGAGGGGTAAAACTCTTCAGGGTCTCAAGTTAACGAGTTAGATCCGTCACAAGAGCTGGCTTTTTGGCACGTGCGCGGCAAGACTGGGAGGTCTTGTCGCGCTTTTTTTTCGCCCCCCTCGTTGATGCTCATAGCACTATCCCCCAACACGCCGCCCCAAGCCTCTTAATCTGCAGGAGCGTCAGCGCTTGTGTTCGAGCGCTTAGCTGAAGAGCTGGCTACAACATCTTAGCACTAGCTCTCTTCAATTTTTGCGGTGGCAATCTACGGAGATAGAGGAAGGGTGTAGCCCTTAACGCCGGTGGGAGACCTGACGTTAAGGGATTACACGTTCTTTGGCACGTGCGCGCTTTCGCTCACGTTCAATCCGTCACATATAAAGAGTAGATGAGCGGTCTCCCGCTAACAATTCCCTTTTTCTCTACCGGCGCGCCCTTGGGCCAGTACGCATTTAGTGGCGACATCAAAAAACGGGTCTATTAAGGCTCTTAGTCAAGCACATCACATCACAGATAGCCTAAAGCCTCTCTCAAACACCTGCACCACTGGCTTCTCTGGAACAAACACAGGACCAAAATGAGTGCCGCGATCATCACTCGCACCCGCGGCATCTCAAAATATCGATACATGGTAGTAGCCACTCGGTGGTATCGATACGCAGTTGCAAGGCCCAACGACCAACCGTAGCATACGCCGAGATGTATCATTTCATTCTCACGTCATGCGCCCGGTCTGCATTCACTTTTTAAAGGGCCTCGCTGCCCATCATACCGTTCGTTATATGGTGGGAATTATAGGAGTAGTGTGCTCCTACCTCGTCTTTTTGCATCGCTGCATACCTCCTAGCACATTTGAGGGATTCGTTGACTTCCCATCTTTCTATGCGGCGAGCATCGCTGTGTTTCAACAACACCTCTCACCCTACGACCTGGCCAGGCTTACTCGCATTAATGGCCTCGAATTTAGGACCTTTCCCTTCCTGTATCCTCCCCCAAGTGTGATTTTATTTCAGCCCTTGGCGAGTCTCAGCTTTGAAGACGCCAAGCGAACCATGACGTTGTTTAATCATCTCTTGCTAGTTCCAACACTCGTTATCATCCCGTCATGCGCCTTGCGGCTTTCGCGCGTGCGCGATTTCTGGCGCTACGCTCTATGCCTACTGTATCCATTATTTTTGTACCCTCTGATCGTCTCAGTCAGATATGGTCAGATTAATATCGCTTTACTAACCGCTCTCGTTGGATTCTGGATCGCTCTACTGCAAAACAGATCGAAATGTGCTGCCCTCTGCCTCTCGATTGCGATCGTCTGTAAAACAATCCCTCTACTCTTTTTGCCGATGCTTATCATCATCGGTCGCTATCGAGTCTCTGCCTACACGACCATATTTCTGACCATCGCCTGCCTACTCTCATATGAGATACTTCCACATGGAATGTGGAGTGCTTGGCTATTTTTCATCGCACCCAGCGGTGGATATATGAATGAACCCTTTGGATTGTTCGCGCCTGCTGGCGAGTGGAACCAGAGCCTCAATGGCGTGCTGGCACGCGCATTAACTCAGAGCCTATGGTCAAACCCCGGGTTTCACTCTCCGCTACTCGGAAAGATACTGTGCTACAGCGGCTCTCTCTGTATCGTTACAGTTTCTAGCGCGCTTCTCTACCGAGCACGACACTCACCGCTTGCGAGTCACCTAATCATGGCGATTACACTTCCGACAATTTTTCTTATCGCTCCATTCTCGTGGGAACACCACATCGTCTATCTTTTACCTGCAATTCTATTCACCCTCAGCGACCAGCCTGCATGGTCGCTACCCTGGCGAATAAGTCTAGTGGTGGGATCACTTATCACGGGCCTCTCATTCACCATTCCAGCGTTGTTATTTTATCGATTCGCGAGTGTGGTGGCCTTATGGTGTATCGTGTGTCTCATTACCTGGAAGCATGGCTCTGACACTACGGTAGTACCGCCTGGCAAATCCTCAGCAGGCTAGTTGCCGCTCACCGAAAATATCGCTGCGCAGGAGCCTCGATAAGCCTATTCGAGCATTTCGCCAGGAGGTACGTCACGGCACTGGCGGCTGGAAATACTATCACTACTCGAAGGAGTGTCGACTGCGTGGGAACGTACTCAAAGAGTGTAATTAAGACGAGCCAATGCCAGATGTACATTCCATATGAGACCCGGCCGATATCCACGAAGCTAGCTCGTCGCAAAAGACGAGTGAACCACCAGACCCCCTCTCGATCTCCCACCAATCTCCAGACCAATGTCGCCCACGCGATCGTTAGAACTGAACCGGCCCAAATGTGCTGCAGGGCATGCGTATTGTGAATTGGATATCCCAGGCTTACCAGGAGCTTGGCATCGTATCCAGGGACCGCTCCTAGATAGAAGATATTCCCGACACCAGCGAGAACTAAAAGTAGAAAACCAGCCTGCTGCCAGCGACGCCTACTACTCTCTGATGCTCCTAAGAACATTGCAACTAGAGCGCCAGCTGCAAACGCATCAAAATGGCCCAACGTGCTCCAGTACACACAATCAGCGATAGCATTGAGAGGCACACCATGTGCGAGAAACCACTCGCTTAATTCATATCGCCACAGAGGAGTAGCGCCGATGATACCGACGCACACAGCCGGCAACCATCGTGCCGGACAAAACACCATCACCCACGGCCATATCAGATAGAACTGCATCTCCACCGAGAGCGACCAGAAGTGGGTGAAATACTCATTGCAGATCCAGTCAGGCGCAGCGCGTGTTAGATTATAGGTAAATGTAAGTAGAGAGGTGCTATATCGAGGAAGGACACCAAGGCTCATTATCGTGCCATACAAACCTGCGAGAACCCCTAGATAGCATAGATATAGGGGGACTATTCGAACGATGCGCTTACGGTAAAACACTGCGACGTATCGCCATAGCGACGACCGATCGCTGGCTCGTAAATTTGTGGTAATGAAGAATCCAGAGAGAACAAAGAACAAGTTCACTGTGAACCAGAGCCCAGTAGCTGGGAACATATGGAAAGCTACGATGCCAAGTACACTCAGCGCTCGAAGTCCATCCAGCTCGTCATAACGATTACGCGCTCCCTTGTTGACCACAGAGCTGGCGACCATTAATCAAACAATCTCCAGATTCGCACGCGGAACAGTCACCTCGCTGCCATCGAGGTCGAGCCTAAGCCGTGCGACTCGCGCACTTGCGCCCGTCTCTATTCGCTCCAGGCCACGTGGAAGATCAAGGATCACGGCGCGCTGCCCGAAGTACGGGACTCGGATAATGCGAACTACTCCACCAATACGTAAACCCTCACTCGATATTTCATCACGGGCCCCCATATCCTCACCAGGAACAGCAGTAGACGGTGCTCCGATAATCTCTGGCCGCACCGCACCAGCTCGCACCTGCGTCGCACCATTTATCGAAACTATTTTGCCGCTTACAGCGCGTAAAATCCCCTCAACTCGGGAGTTCATCGGGATCACGCCAAATCCTTCAGTGACGATTAAGGTCATCGGTACCGGCTCGTCGCCCGTTATCGCGACTCCTATATCGTATCCGACATATTCTTTGAGAGTCGCGTCATCGATTGAGCCCGTTACGAACCCAACCGCACCTCGAGACGCTGCTAATCGCAACGCTTCGATGCTGGGAGAGTGTCCGCCTACTAACACCGCATTCTTTGCGTTTATTGGGATGTCTGCTGCCGTGACCTCGCGATGAATCGGCACATCAAGCATCGCTAGCGTACCCACGTGCTCCCCACCTACTCCAAATATCCCCTGTACAAATGAGGCGTGCGCCTCAACGACAACTCCTCTATCTGGATCGACTTCCGCTATCACCCCACCAAGGTATGCGGTGAGGGTAATTCTATTCTTCGGTCCTCTCACGCCGATATGTCCAGTGGCCGACGACACAAATTCTATCGACCCATCAATCGGGGACAGAACGTGCGTCTTCAACAAACCCCACAAACCATGGATTTCAGCGATGATATCGCCGCGGCGCACGACATCCCCAATAGAGAAACGCAGATACTTCTCAACATCCGCTGGCACCACTCCCAAATCCTCGGCTGCCCGAACGATGCGAAGCTCTCCGTCTCGATACGCCTCAGCTACTATCGTATCAGAAGCAACCACTGCCCCCTTGGACACCAGGACTCGGCCACGCAGCGGCAGCTCGCGTCTCTTGCGAACCGTTGTCGAGGGTAGCATACGCAAAGTAGGTGCTAACGGCTTACTCATGAAATCACTCTTTAGTGGCGCGGTCGCTTGCTAGCAACGAGATCTCCCGCAACTTCCCAGGGTAGTTTTTCAGCAAAGGAGCTCTCGTATATTTCTGCAAATAGTTCTCCATATGAACTCCATCGCACTAGCAAAGCAACTCCAAAGCCTCATACACATCGTGCTGTCGGCTCACCGAAAAGCTATCCGAAGAAAATGGACGGTTACGACCATCTACGATGATACCACATTCACCGAAGTCGATAACTCTCTCACATATCTGCCCGATCCCTGCTCCTACATCAATCGATCTATGCAGCGGAACTACACGAAGCGTGCCCGTATGCCCAGCAGACACAGGGATTCGAGCAACTTTCATCGGCTCAATTACACCTACTAATGCGTCGTCAACGTAGACCTCAGCAAGGCGGGTACCGATCTTTGCGTGTGGTGCATAAACCGGAACTACAGATACCCCAACTTTTATGAGACAATCATGCTCAAAAATCTCTTGTGCTGCTTGTGGATGCACCGCGTTGAGTACCCCTATGTGCGGCATCATGAAGATCGAATCGACCGCGAGGAGCGTTATGCCTTGAAGCGCAAATCCCTCGATCATCATCAGCGCTGCTTGCATTCGAGATGGCGCATGGCTCAACACCCCTCCTGAGCCAATAACGATATCAAGGTGCATCATACTAACAAGTTCATAGCGCTCAGATGATTGCTTAAAGACGTCAGCGATGCTCCGCTCTCTCTTAACCTCGATACCAACAGCAAGAGCTCGATGATGTTTGAGCGACAAGCGCAAGGCTTCTCGACATACCGCCTGCTCCAGAAACAGGTCCTCACGTGTTTGGGGTATGGAGGTTGGGCGAATCATCTTATTTCGCAGGCGATCTCGTAGCTCCGACTCACCTAGTTCAAACGGGAGCCAACGACGTATCGCCTCCGCACCTGCCTCCACAAGCACATTTGCGATCGAGTAGCTCATGCCAAGGTTTGCGCTGACGGTTCGGTTGAAGACTGCCTTACCTTGCTGATCTGGGAACACCGAAAAAACATCCGTTGTCGCTCCACCGATATCAACACAAAGCACGCTCTGGCGGGACCTTTCAGCGTAGCTTTGAACGATGTCCCCTACTGCAGCCGGTGTTGGCATCACCGGAACAGGGGTCCACGACAGTAATTTGCCGTAGCCGGGGGAGTGACTCATCACGTGAGAAAGAAAGAACTCGTGAATAGCCTCTCGCGCGGGACCAAGATTCTCTCGATCAAGGCTTGGCCGAACGTTCTCAACCACCACGACATTCGCTAGTGTCGCCAGAATCTCTCGCACACTCTCTGCTGCGTCTGAATTTCCGGCGTATATAACAGGAAGTCGCAAGGTATCACCAAACCGTGGGCGGGGAGCCGCCGCCACGAGCATCTCAGCAACTTCAACAACGTGAGAGGTTGAACCTCCATCAACACCACCCGTCAAAAGCACGATGTCTGGTTTAATGTGTCGAATCCGTTCTATCCGTTCGTAATCCTCGCGCCCATCATCAGCTGAAACTGCCTCCATCACGATCGCGCCAGCACCCAAGGCTGCTCGCTCCGCGGACTCGGTGGTTATACTGCGGACCACTCCCGCTACGAGCATTTGAAGCCCTCCGCCCGCCGAGCTTGTAGACAGATAGAGATCGATGCCACGCGACGAGTCACTGCTCGTAATCTCAAAAGATCCGTCGTCCCGCAGAATTACTCGCCCACTGAGCTCCTGCACCTCTGCGAAGGCGTTACGCGCGCCTACGGTGACGTCAGCAACGGGCTCTTCCACTGTTGTAGGAGCCTCGCCACGAAACGTCTGCCGCCACCTATCGACACCCTTCTCAAATAGCAACGCTTTAGTCGTGGTTGAGCCACAGTCCGTCACTAGCACAGTGCGAAGGTCTCGTGGTTCGGTCTTCATCACCCCACTCCAACCATCGTAGCCACCGCACCAAGCCAATCTCTGAGTAGAAATTGAACACGTTCCACGAGAAGAGCAAGGCGAGCCATTACCGTCGACCCGAAAAATGCTCCAAAGCACACCATCAGCAGCGGCCTTCCAAGCGGCGCAACTTTTGCCTGCAATGCACCTTCTCGCTTACCGAGTGTGAAGAAGAAGTAATTCATGACCAGAAGTAAGATAACGACAAACGCGCAATTATTCAGGCTCTGGTATATATCTAAAACTCCATCAGTCATGACTACCAAGGGTTTGAAACTACCTTGGAGCTGCGGCACAACTTCAGAAAAAAATCCGCGTATCGACAACGTCGCGTATAATCCGAGGGTAAATCCAATCACAACCTTTGCCAGCCAGGCATAGCGACGCGAGTAGATAAAATAATAGAGACAGCCAAATAAAATCGGCACAATATACAAGAGGTACAAAGGCTGATACGGCTCGGAGAGAGTTCCATCCGGATACACGGTAATGTTTCCACCAAGCATCGGCTCGATTACCTTGGGCCAAAAGAAATCTCTTACGATTACAATCGGTCCCAAGCCAGCCGCGATACCTATGAAGAGATGCTCGAAGAATCGATAAAATCGATTCTCTCTCCATAGAAAGCTAAATATTGCTAACGTTCCAAGACCTCCGATGAGTATAGAAGCAAGTCCCCAGGCAGCTGCGCTATTCATGCCCCCTCCTTGTCACGCGCCCAATAAAGGGAGCTAGGTTGCCAAGAACTATCAGGGCAATAATCATGATATGCGCGGCACTAAGAGCTGTATTAGTTACCAAGAGGCGCTGGTTGTCGCTGTTCGGAAAGTGGCTCTTAAGAACTTCTGAGTACCACGCCGCTCCTGCGATACCCTCGAGTAGGCCACGCAGCTGTCCCGAATCGAGAAATATATACGCCTCGGGGATCGTTATGGATGTGCAGCCATGTACGAGTAGTGGTCGATACCCATCTTTTTGGAGAAACTGAACAACGGTATCAAAAACTCCCACCAGACCCGTAATCTCCCCAACGAGCCTTACTCCGTCCAGTGCGCCGATAGCACCGAAGTTAGGATAGTTAGCGATTGGCATCCCCGTGACATCTCGCCCCAAGAACTTCGAAATGTCGGAGGCTTTCGCCAAACTCTGCATAAAAACTGCCGGAACAGCCTTGTAGCCAGCGTTAATCCACGCTTCTCCGTAACGCCACCTCTGCCCCGGCATTTCACGCTCTAAGCGGTCCGCAATCGCCTGAGGAATACGTCTGAGAAAACTCTCAGCCTGCTGATACTGCGATAGTACGATAACTGGCACACGTCGGCGAAAGAGGTGCTCAAGCAACACCACTGCTTGCGGTTCGTTCTCAGCCAGCGTATTTGGACCAAAGTCCATAAATACCATCGCTATGTTTCCGCGCTGAAACTCTTGGCGGTCAACAACATCGTACATTCGCTCAGCCGACACCAAACGAGATGGCGCCTGCGAAAGACCGAACAGCACCGGCGCTGCGACAGCAACTATCATGAGGAAGTATATCAATCGTCGCGGCATCATCACTACGTATGCTCCGACGAATTGGTTGACGACTCTATCGAGAGCCACATACGAATCGCAAGCAACAAACCTGCCACGCCAGCGCCAAGCCGTATCGCTCTAAACGCGGCGCTATTTGGGACCTCCAAGAGCCACTGCCGCATCGAAGGCAGCTCTTCAGACAACATTCTCCCAAATGAGATCTGGCCCATCATTACTACCAGCGCTGCTGTCATCATAAGCGCCGACTCAATACTCCGAATACGGAATGCTCGGTAGGCCGCCGCGGCGATATACACTCCCAACAGTGCGAACATCGCCGAGCCCAACTGATTGAAGAGCCCATTATAAAGCAGATCGTAAAGACGCTGGGAAAGGGCATGATTCCTATCCGCGCGGATGATGAGCGCATAGGTTGAGGCGATTTTTGTAGAATCTCGTGAGACGCGCTCTAACAAACTCTCCTGTCCAGGGGTCATTGTGGTTTCCCGTGAAGACTCCGCACTCAGCTCTCTGACAAGCTCCGTAAAAGCACTCAGATCGGCGTCTAACTCCCGTATTAGCTGCGTAGTGCCGGCATCGCGAAGATCGCGATGCGTCTCATGAGCAACAACGTTTCTCATCGTGGCGACTTCAGACTCTGCGTAGCGAACGAGTGCCGCTACACGAGTCGGCACCAGTGGGACATCACCACTCTGTTTGATTATGCGAGCATTTTGAACATCTTGCGATACTCCACCATGTGAGACAGCAGCATCGTCTTTAATCCTCGCGGCAAACTCGCCAACGATCTGCACCGAGCGAATCTGGCGCGAGGTCGATACGCTCTCCATCCATTGCGATGTCGTAATTACGACCGTTGAAACGAGCCCACCCAGAAGCGTTAGGCTGTAAAACCATCCGGCCCTACCAAAGGCGAGTCGCATACCGTGGGCAGAGACGATATTAAGCAGACCCAAACCGAATGCCATCGTACCGACAATCGAGAGTCCATTCGAGATGGGCTCATCAAGCTTATCGATTCCAAACTGCGAAACCACGCTCTGGGGAGCAACAAAATAGAGAAAAAAATAGAGCCCACCCAGAAAAGTCGCGATACGCACACACCGAGTTCTTATATCCGCTTGCTTCTGAGTCATTTTCCAAAAACCTCCCAGCCCGATAAGAGAAGCTCGTGGGGCATTACGATCGAAAGTTCGGGATGCAGCGATGCAATCGTCGCGCACACCACACCCACCACGATCACGCCACAGATCAACAGTTTGAAGCGGTCCTGCGCCGCAAGTGTGGCAACCTGAACGGGCTCACGACTGACATACGCCGACGCGCCAAAAAGCTCTTCGCCAATCAACGTATAGTCACAGGTGCACACAAAAAACGCGACTTGCTCAGGACTTACACTGGCTGCTACCTGGCGCGCGCCCACCTGCTGTCCCGCTTCCGCAAGGACAAGAGATTCAGCAGCGAAGACCCCAAACATAAAAGCCGCGCCAGGCTTTTCGCGATGCATTAGTCCCATATATCCAGACGCGAACGCGAATTGCTCTCCCGAAAGAAAAACAAGGCTCTGCGGGTCAAAAGAACTTCCACGGCCAGCATCCTGATATGCAGCACGAACACCATCTTCAACGACAGCCATTGCTTCAGGCGAATATTGTGGAACTATTAATTTCAGCTTGTATTGCGCCACTTTTTTGGCGACTGCTCGCAAGATGCCGATACACGCGTATAGAACCGGACCAACATCTGTAAGCGCGGTTGTAAACATGACCGGTCGCCCCTGCTCCGCACACCGTCCAACTGCGGCTTCTACCGCATCGACTCCAGGAATACGACGAATAAAGTGCGAGTAGCCAGCTCTGACTCGTCGCAACTCCCACAAGAACAGGGCAACTGCCACGAGCAGTAGTACGACAATCCCTGGAGTGGCGTGCTCAAATCCGTTCATACCACTTAGGCTCTAGACGCTCGCTTTGATTCCAATATGACGATTAGTTTCTCTACCTGATCCGCAGAGGAGAGCAGCTCTCGAATCGCGGGCGACAACGACCTACCCAGCAACGTACGCAAAAGCGGCTCACTCATCCCATAAAGCTCCCGCATACACCCAACCAGAGGTTTTGAAAGCTCCAGAAAAAAGATCGTAGGCTCAACAACCCCTCTGTCGCGAATAGAATCTGCGAGAGCCTCCAGGGATTGAGCGCTTGAGTCGCCAGCCATTGCTCCACCGTAGACGAAACAAACGCAGAGGAAAAGAGTGTTTTTAGGAGGTTAGGAGGTCTGAAGCGTCACGCCTCCTGCTCACTGCCCAGCTTGGGTCGCCGCTCCGCTGCGCTCTCGACGAGCCTGCGCAAGCTCCTCCTCCAAGAGTCCAATATGCTCGTCCTTTGTCTCCTCGATGTCGCGGAGCTTTGACTGTATATCAGTCGAGGCACTCTGCATTCTCTTAACTGCACTCGATTCAGTTTTCGTTAGCGCAGTCGAGAACTCGGCGAGCTGCCGCACCAAATCTGCCTGTCTACGCTGCGCATTCAAAGGCTGAGGACGACTTCCGAGGAGTGCAATTCTACTCTGGATATCACCTTGAGCTTGGCGCACCTGTTCAAGCGTTTTTTGAACATCCCTGAGTTCATCTTCAGCATTGACCAGCTTGTTCACGTTGGCGATTGCATCAGCATCTTCCTGAAGCGTTGCGAGTCGTGTCTCAAGGGATGAGACCGCTGACTGAAGCTGCCGCAAAGCACCACGGCGCTCCACAAATCTGTCCCGAAGCTGACTCGTCGAAAGTCTCGCCACCATCGGAAGCTCATCTCTCTTAAATTCTCGGAATACTGACCGCAGCTCACCCGCCTCGTTCATGATAGCAAACAGGAGTCGCAAAGGCCCCTGCTCCGCATCAATACGCAGCCTGCCAACGATCGTAGCCTCTTTACCCTGTGGTGCCTCTAGGTATGTAACAGGTGCCACGGCAACGACTTGAGTAGCATCCGACGCAATAACATAGCTGCGCGACACGCGATCCATCGCCGGGACCCGACTCCACAGGGTGAGGGCTTGCTCTGTTTGGGCCTGCACGCGTGCTACGGAGGCGCCCATCAACACCAGCGTTACGAGTACTCGCAGAACACCCCGTAACATCAAAAAGCCTCGCGCTACATCACTGCATCTGGCCATAAAACTCTTCTTCACTCTCCGTTTCACGCTTGGGAGTGCCTGGACTCCCTTCTGCACTTGGCTTACGTGCAACACTCCGCTCTTGGTTTATCTCACGTTGCAGGGTCTTTACACGCTGCGCTTTCTCAATTGCCTGCTGAAATTCTGGTGAAGAGCCTGGAGCGAGCAGCTTTAGAGTCAACTCAATCCACCGCGACTCGCGCTGAATCGTCTGCCTACTCAAAAATACAAGCGCTCCCTCTGGAGAGATCCTCTGAGCCAATTCAAAATCACGAATTTTTTGGTCAAGGAGACTGCGCTGCTCGATTAATTCACCCCGAAGTGAGTCAATCTGAGAATCGGCTCGACCGAGCCTCTCGCTCGCCGTTTTTTTAAGCGTATCTCCGTCAGATACATACTGATGGAGACTATCCACGGCAGAACGATGCTGGTCTGCTTTTACCTGCGCCTCATGAATTTCGCCCTCAAGGCCATCCAGCTCCTGCCACAATGCGTACCAACGAGTGAGGTCGTCCTCCAACCCCGCGGCTATCGAATCACTGGGAACTTTCCGAAGTCGCCAGCTCCCCTTCTCATTCGAAATAGGATTTATAAACTCTCCCGCGTACTCTCCGGGCGACACTTCGTTTCCAGTAAAGCGGAGTCGCGCATCAGAGCTTCCAATTATCAGCGGCAATCGAGTCTTTCCAGAAGGATCTTTTACATCGACTCGCTGTGCCTGTATGCGGATGTCACCCACAAACACCGCCAGCGCTTCGCTATTCGTTTCCTTTACCACGCTCCAAGGGTACGAGGCGCCACCATGTTCAATCGAAAACGTGCCTACATATGCTCCCTGCACAAGATTCGGGAAGGCACCGGGAGACCGAAACCCGTACCATGCCCAGCCCAGAAGTGCCAAGCAGACGGCACCAATACCACCAACAACTACAAACCATCTCATAGGGGCATTGTAACATCCACAAGCTCGCCAGACACCGCTCTATCGCCAACTGCCACAGACGACGTTGAGCTCAATCAGCAACTAAAAAAAAAGCCGCCCGCATAGTGCGGGCGGCTTTAGCAGTTATTCTTCTAACAGTTTCTTATTAGAAGTAGCTGCTGAGTTGGAAGATGTAGCGGTTCGAATTTACATCGCTTCCCGCCATAGCATCCGTATTTACGAAGTCGTAACCCAACTGAGCCTTCAGGCTATGACGCCAGAAGTAGTAGTTGAGGGTCGCCGAAGCTTCGCTGATGCTGTCGTTGCCAGCGCACGTGCCGGAAGCAAGACCGTTATCACAGTCTGTGTATCCGTAACGAGCTGCAAGCTCCATCTTCTTTGGCATGAAGTAGTAACCAGCCTGAGCATAGAAACCACTTGGCTCGCCAACTCCATTATTGTTGTTGTTGCGGTTGAAATACTCAGCATGGATACCCCATCCCATGTACTTCAAGTTAGCGTCAACATTGATAAGGTTGGTCTCGCTGTCATTAACGCCACCGAGAGTACCCGAGCTTCTGTCAGCGTACGCGTATGCTACGCCTACAGATGTCGCGAGCTCCTCAGTCCAGTCGATATCACCTTCCTCGCGCACGTTCATCTTGCCGGTTGGGTTAACACGAACAGACGCTACACCAGTGTGGTGAGTATCAACACCCGAGGTGTTAGCGCCTTCTCCATCGGTGTTACCGTTGAAGAGAGCGGCATTCGCCTCGATCATACCATCAGCCAATGTCGTGTACGCCATAGCACCATTCTGACGTCCAAGAGTGAAGTACTCTGACGCACGCGAACGATCTGCGAACTGCATCGACTGTTGATTTGTGTTGAACTGACGGCTAATGGCCGACTTGAACGCTCCCAATCGAACGCCTGAGTCATCGTTACATGGCTTCCAGTCAATGTAAGCGTCACGAACTGATGGGCTCTGTCCCGAGTTTGCATCGCTGTCCGGAGCCGAAATAAAATCGGTGGACAACATATACGTGAACTCCTTGTTCAGCGCTGTTCCCGAAATGATGAGGCGAGCGCGATTTACATCGAAGCTCGATGTGTTCTTTAGACCAGCCTTCTCGTCTTGGTCTGTGAACGCATATCGGGTCTGTAATAACGTCGCGATATTGGTCGTGAACCCAGTATCTGGGAAATCAACGCGAGTTCCCTGGTTCCAGTACACCTTTGATGCTCCCGCATCCGATGCGCCTGCAGCTTCACCCTTAGTAATTACGCCTTTCTCTACCAACAGATCCTCAAGCGTCTTAGCTTGTGAAACCGCTGGAGTTAAAAGCAATAAGGCTGCCACTAATGTTGCCTTTCGCATGAGCCTCTAGCCTCCCTAATTATTAACGTCTCTAGTTAGTCAGGTGACTCATTATGGTGCCACCTAGAACTCCACCCCAACAATCTTTCGAATAACCAGAATACGACGTACGTCATAAACTGGTCGCACGACTTCTGTTAGAAGCGGACCCGAGACTAGGATTCACACGGGGTCCAAAGAGTGTCAAAGAGGAAAGTTGCAGGATTCTCATCCAGCAGAACAGCGATTTACTAAGTAAACCTAGGGTGCATAACTTTCTGTTCGAGGGCTTGTAAATAAATAATTGAAAAACAGCTGGTTGGCGGCTAACTGTCGGTGGCCTCTTTCACCCCCTGGGCAGCCCGCTTTAATGCTCGTGTAAATAGAACGCTGTACTCATAGAGATCCTAACCGCCTGATCTCGTAATTGCTCGCGAAGCTCCCGCCGATCAAAGATGGGCAGGTATGCTATCCACCTCAAAAACCTCCCAACTCGTGCACATCGTTCTGGTAGAGCCCCAAGACAGCCTCAACATTGGCTCTGTAGCCCGCGCGATGATGAATCTCGGATTTCAGCACCTGCACCTCGTCCGGCCCCACAATTTCTCGTTAGATAAGGCTCTTGTGACAGGCAGGTGGGCCGAATCGCTTATCCGAAACGCAACCATACACCACTCGCTCCAGACGGCTCTCGAATCAATGCACGACGTCGTTGGCTTTTCGTCGCTTAGCAGGCCACACCGCGGAGAGCCGACAGTACTGCCTGACTGGATAGAGTCCCTAACCGCCGAACCGCGTGGACAAACAGCCCTCCTATTCGGTCGTGAAGATACGGGTCTTCCCAGTGAGGCTATCGAACAGTGCAGGACCCTCGTGCGCATCCCCTCTCACCATGACTATCCAGCTTTTAATCTGGCCCAGTCCGCACTCTTGGCGATGTACGAGTTATCACGAAGCTCGTGGAGTACAATCGTTCGACCCGTCGAAGAACTCCCCACATGGAACCAATACCAGAGGCTCGACCAGCTTTGCTCTGACGTGATGGAAGCCTCTGGATTCCATCACCACAAAGACGGAGATCCCACTGCTACGAGTATTAAGACTATGCTGCGTAGAATTCAGATGAATGAACATGAGATGCGCATTATGCTCGCACTCTTTAATCGAGTGCGGCTCTCTCTCACCCGAGTTCAAGGCGGCGAATGATCGCTACACCGCGATCGATCTTCGCTCATTCGCGATAAGTCTACCTAACCTTTATCACCTTGGCCGGAGTGCCCACTGCAACTCCCCAATCAGG
>OMII01000290.1 GCA_900299055.1 Pseudomonadota bacterium
ATATCTTTCCTATCGAGTTGCAGTTACGCGCTACATGGCAGAGGGATTGAACAAGGTCGGGATTCCGACGCTGCAACCACCGGGTGGGCACGCAGTTTACATCGATGCCAAATCACTTTTACCGCACATCCCTCCGCATGAGTTTCCTGGCCAGGCTTTGGTATGTGAGCTTTATCTGGCAGAAGGCATTCGATCGTGCGAAATCGGCTCGGCTATGTTCGGCAGGCGGAACGCTGACGGTAGCTTTATTCCTGCTTCGATGGAGTTGGTACGCCTTGCGTTTCCGCGCCGAGTTTACACGCAAAGTCATTTCGATTATATTTTAGAAGGCATGAGCGAGGTGGTCGCGCGAAAAGAAAGCCTTCGAGGGCTCAAGCTTGAGTACGATCCACCCTTTTTGCGGCACTTTACAGCTCGATTCTCCATCTTGTGACCTGTGCGCCCTGATACCGTCGGGAAGCGGCCAGAATAAGTCATAAGAAACAAGAACTTGATTCGCTGAAGCAGAATTCCTCTCCGTGTGGATAAGGGGATAGGTGCGCTGGCTCATCCTTAACGTCTATGTCAGGCCTTGTATGTTCACCCACGCGATGGTGCTTAAGACATTTATCATATACCTGTTCGTCAAAGCGACTATCTTTGCCCCGTTAGCCGTAGCAGGAGTAGTTTCGTGGTGGGCGGACCGTCAAGCTCACGAGAACTCAGAAAGCGCTGAGGTCAAACCCGCTAGCTAGCGAAGAGATCGCGCCCCTATCGATCCGATCGAGGTGGGGAATTTTGCCGATAGTGGTCGCTTTAGAGAGTCTAGCAATTATTCGCTCGGTATCCGGCAGCTCCGGCCCATTGAAAACTACCCCGGCTACGTGCACCTGTCGAAATCTCAGGGCATCAATGGTCAAGAGCGTGTGATTAATACTTCCCAGGTAATGTCGAGAAACAACGATCACTGGCAGTCCAAGCATCTCCAGAAAATCAAGGTTAGTTTGAGTCTCGTTGAGAGGAACAGCCACGCCACCGGCCAGCTCGACGACAACAGGTTTATCACTAGGGGGCAACCCTAACCGCGACAACTCTATCACCTGACCGTCAAGCGAAGCTGCTACATGGGGCGAGAGGCTCTTTGTAAAACTATAGGTTGTTGGGAGGATGCGGCGATCTCCGTCGCGCAACAGAGATGTGATGCGCTCGTCATCAGTCGGACCATCCTCACTTCCACTCGCGATTGGCTTCCAGTAGTTGAAGCCGGTTGCCTCGCACAGAGCCGCCGCAACGATAGTTTTTCCGACGTCAGTCCCGATACCCGCTACAACAACTCCCCGCATGAATCCTCTTGGTGCAAGAGTGAAAATTCTCTTCCCTTGCTTATCAGTATGCTTGATAGCGGAGTGTAGCTGTAGCTGAACCGTTCCATAGTGACGGAAGAGAAGACGCTGACTTCATCAGTCGTTCCCATAACTCACGCTTCTTGTCACGGTACACAAGATTGGGCAACTGGTCCTTCTGGAGTGTTACGTTTGCAAGTTTAAGCGCCTCACGCGCGGCGTCATACACATCACCAAAATCATCCACAAGGCCAAGCGATTTGGCTTCATGACCGAGAAGCACTCTTCCGTCAGCAAACTCCCGCACCTTGGCCTCTGGAAGCCTACGGCCGTCAACTACTGCATTTATAAAAAGCGCATGAACTCTGGATGCCGTATCCTGAAGAAACTTCTTTTCTTCCTCGGTCATCGGTCGGAACTGATTCCCAACATCCTTCAGAGCCCCACTTTTAACTGTAACCATCTGAACACCGACCTTGTCCGCAATCGAGGTAAAGTTGGGTATCTGCATAATCACACCAATTGAACCGGTCTGCGTTCCGGGCTGGCAAAAGATCTTGCTCGCTGCGAGTGCCGAATACAGCCCTCCTGAGGCCGCCATGGAGCCCATAGATACAACGATCGGCTTCTCTGCCTTAAGGCGGCGTACGGCGTTGTATATCTCTTCGGAGGGAGCCACTGCTCCTCCTGGAGAATCGATTCGAAGCACCACCGCTTTAGTATCTTTATTGCCGATCTCTTCATATAGCGACTTAAGAACATCATTAGAGTCCTCTATGGGCCCCTCAAGCTCGACCACTGCGACGCGGGGACCAGCTAATCCACCAGCAGCAGCCCCCGCACCCGCCAACAACGAAACTGCCCCAATCGCAAGCAGCGCCATCGTAAGCACCTTCGCTAGCCAAATCTTGTACTCACCCATAGTGCTATTCCCGAAAGTAATAAATCTGGCCGGAGTTTACCCTGACCTCACACCCTCGTACACTATGAAAAGCGCCGATTGAAGGCTCTTCCGTAAACGCGGTTTTCGGGTGATGATGATCTGGTTAACCTGCGCAGGATCCGGATCATGGACACGATAATCTCACAGATACTCTCAGACTCCAGCTCGCTCAAGTCGGCCCTCGCTTCGAACGCGCAATTCGTCGATTCCGTCGGGCAGGCGGCGGAGGCTTTGTTTTCGGTCGCGAGTGCGGGGGGTACCGTGTACGCGTGTGGCAACGGTGGGTCTACCTGCGATGCTATGCATCTGTGCGAAGAACTCGTCGCTCGATATAAGCGCAATCGCCCCGGTATACGAGCGATGCACTTCATGGACCCGTCTTTTCTAACGTGCTGGGGCAACGATTTCTCCCTGGAAGATGCGTTTCGACGAGCAGCAGAAACGTTCTGCACCGAGAAGGACGTTCTCATCGCAATCTCTACATCGGGAAACTCCAAGAATGTAATTCATGCGGTCCATGCAGCCAAGAGTAAGGGCTGTCGCGTGATTGGCCTTCTCGGTAGAGACGGAGGTGCGCTACGACCTCTCATCGATATTCCAATAGTAGTGCCGGCTTCCGCAACGGAGCGCATTCAAGAGGCCCACATAACCGTTATCCACATCTGGTGCGAGCTATTAGAGACTCGGTATGGCCTGGCAGCCTCGTAGTTTAGGGTACGTGTTACGCCGCGGTTGAAGCAGCTGCGAGAAGTTCATCCACGCGCGCTTCACCAAGAGCAAAAGCGGATTGAATCGTAAGTGCGCGTCTCAGAAAGAGGTGCAGTTCGTACTCCCACGTAAACCCTATACCCCCGTGACATTGAATCGCACTTTCACAGATGTAAGGACTCGCCTCGGCAGCAAGCGCTACCGCCGCGCGAGCGGTCAGTTGCCGCTGTCGAGGCGCGTTAGCGCAAGCCCACACAGCGAAACGCGATAGACTTGAAAGAGATTCGGTGCGCGCGCAGGCATCTGCCAGTTTTTGCTGTATCGCCTGGAACGAGCCTATCGGCTTTCCGAACTGTTCACGAGTCTTTGCATACTCAACGGTGATCTCCAGAACACGCTCGCATATACCGCCGGCCTCGGAAGCCTTCAGGGACTCAAAAATGTCCTCTATCGCTCGCGAGGTATCTTCTCCGAGAACCAACACTGGAACGGAGGCGCACTCGACCCGATGAAGTGGTAGGGTTGCGTCGAGGGAGCTAATACCACTAGCCCGTAGCCCCGCCTCCTTTGTGCGCAGAGCGATGCAACGGCGGCCGCTCTTGGTGTCTGCAAAGGCCACTATTCGCTCACTCCCTTCAAACCCGGTCAGCCTGTCAATGTGCCCGTCTACGCGGTCGGCATTCTCGCTCAAAGAAAGCGCGCAGCACTGATTCGGAGCCACTGTCGACTGCGATGCCCTGTAATCGCTATCGAAGCGCGCCCGCTCTGTCGCAGTCATGATTGAAGGTACGATCCCATCAACAAGCAAGCGTTCGCTGAGGGCCAGTGGAGCGAGAGATCTTCCGCATTCCGCGGCAAGAATACCAAGCTCCTCGATACCAAAAACTGCTCCCGCCCCGACAAACCCCTCGATCAACCCGAGGTCCGCGACAGCGGCAGTG
>OMII01000291.1 GCA_900299055.1 Pseudomonadota bacterium
CTGACATTACCCAGGAAAAGCTGGCAAATGACGCTCTTCATCGGGCCTATTCAGATATCGAAGCAAAGGTAGTGGAACGAACAGCTCAGCTAGAAGCGGCCAAAGTTGCCGCAGAAAATGCGAGCAAAGCCAAGGATTTATTTTTAGCGACGCTCTCGCATGAGCTCCGAAGCCCACTCTCTGCGATTCTGTCGTGGACTCAACTCCTCGAGCGAGGACTCTTATCTCCCGAAAAGATCCAGATCGGAATTCGAACCATCAAAGAGAGCGTTTGGGCTCAAAATCAGTTGATTGGCGATCTACTCGATCTATCTCGCATCAGCACCGGCAAGCTTCACATCGATCGTCAACCGATCGATGTAACAGACGTTCTACGGGCCGCCGTAGAAGCGATCCGACCCAATGCCGAACAACGCGGACTGCAAATTGTAGAGCATATTGAGTGTGAGGACGTCTATATCGATGCCGACCCAGCGAGGCTCAAGCAGTCGTTTTGGAATATCCTTACCAACGCCGTGAAGTTTACTCCTTCAGGTGGCACCATAACGGTTTGCTTACGGTGTGCTGATACCCTCGATGGACACAGAGCGGTCATTATGTTCAAAGATACTGGCAAGGGAATAAAGGCGGAGTTTATCCCTCACCTCTTTGAAAGATTCAGTCAGGATGATCCTTCAAGCATCCGGGTGCATGGGGGTATGGGTCTTGGCCTTGCTCTCGTGAAGAGTCTCGTTGAATTACAGGACGGACAGATCTCCGCGGAAAGCCCGGGCGAGGGACAGGGCGCCACGTTCACCCTTTCATTTCCACTCTTAACGGCGACCAGGCAATCGACCATGCAAGATAATGTACATACGATGTGCGCACCATTTGCAAATGGTCACGAGCTGCAGAATCTGAAAATTCTTCTCGTCGAAGATGGAGACAGAACCCGAGTTGCCCTGGCACAGCTTCTAGCGGCGCAGGGCGCTGCGGTACAGGCCGAAGCCTCTGCAAAAGAGGCACTCGAAACTTTCACCACATTCCGGCCAGACATCATTGTTAGTGATATCGCCATGCCACAAGAAGATGGGCATAGTCTCCTTCGTAAAATTCGAGCTCTTGGCCCTGCGTCGGGCGGCAATACTCCAGCTATCGCGCTCACTGCCTATGCTGAGCCACGCGATCGCGAGGAGGCTTTCGCTTCCGGCTTTCAAGACTACCTCAACAAGCCAGTCGATGCAGGAATGCTTGCGAGTGCCATTCGAAAATTAACTAGTGCGTCACCAGTTCCACCTACATCACCACCTAGTGCGCTGTCTCACACCTAAGACGCTGTTGCCAGATGCAGCTTGCCATGTACGGCAGCGCACTATTACAAACCTTCTTTCAATCGTCGCAAAAGTCTTCGATTTTGGGTGTTCGGTTTTTCATCCGGTGCGTCTACTCTGGCTAGTCTGCGCAACTCAGCAGCACCCTCACGTGCGGCCCTACTCTCTTCCGATTCAGAGTACAGCGTGGCCGCTATGGCCGCCGAGCCTCGCTGAGAAATCAGTCGCTCCACTCGTATTACAAACTCTCCGCGAGGCGAGCGAATCCTTAGCGAATCTCCCACTGAAACTCTTCTGCTTGGCTTAGCCTGAAGATTATCGATAAACACACGCCCTGCAACAATTGCGTCGTGTGCCAGGGAGCGTGTCTTGTAGAAGCGCGCCGCCCACAGCCACTTATCAAGTCTAACACCCTGATTATCCTCGATTTCACCATCGCGCGCTGCCCCTGCCACCGATTCCCTCCCCTCACATATTCGCCTGTATTTCGAGCACTACCGTAGCACGCGTTTGGAGAAATATCTTTACGCATTAGCGGTGCTTTCAATTACTATACACGCCACCCGGCTTTTGATACGCACTCTCTAAACTATGGAGCCTCACTCTCACACGCATCGCCCTGCCCACGACCTGTATGCCACAGGTCAGCCGCATCGAGCCGTGCTACGCCAGGTCATTGACCAGCGCCTCTTATCGCCCCTCATCGCTCCACTCAGCTTCCCTCTCACGCAGGGAATATACGCCGAGAGCATACAGCATTCTCTTTCGATCGTTTCTCGGTTTTCTCGCCTGTACGGTGAGTCGGCTGAAGGTCTGCAATGCGAAAAACTTATACACGCACAAATCGCTGCAACCGATGGGAACTTCCTTATGACGCTCGACCCACGTCAGTGCGTGCACACACCCTTTGACCCCCAAAGTCCGACTGTAGAGATGCGGCCACTTGGGCCGCTTGGCTGGAAAATAGAGATCGGTAGCAGCCCCACCTCGCCCGATACATACGCTCGGATCGGGGCGAGAGCGCTAAAAGTCGGTGAGCGTCTCGCGTATCCAATTATGCCGATTCCAGGTCTTGAGGGCGCGGCTGGCTTCGACGCCGTAGCCGCAGCACTCGCCCTAGAACACTCACGCCGCGAGATCGATACTCTTGAGCTTTTATCTCCCCGAGAGCTTCTCATCAGCCGCGGTGATCAGCGCTATACCGTAGCGTGCAGTATCGGTTTTTGGGTTAGCGGGGATTTTCTGTGTAGCAATGGGCATCTCGCATTCGCGCGGCGAACTTTTGAAGTTCGCCCTGAGTATCGAGAACAACTCTTCATCGACATTTCTGGAGTCGACAACAATGGCGCCAAGTCTGCCTATGTTAACGCACCCTCACTGCCGCTGATAAAGATGATCGATACGGTTCGGCAAGTCATGCACGATAATTTCTCAACTCGCTCTCCCAGCCGGAAAAAAAGTGTCTTAGAGCTACTCTAACAGCGAGGCGAACTCGTCTAGTGCCGGCACGACGAAAGACTACGAGACACGTTACGCCCCTCACCTACCGTCAGACGAAGCGTTAGTCGCACCACACATGGCACACACCTACAACCACAGCAATATTCCCTAACTATTTCATATGGTTGCAAGGACTTCTGGTCGCATGGATTACCAACGCCAGTCACGGTATAGTGAGCTGTTATGTCTAGCTCCTCCGCCAAGCAGATACATACAGTCGCAAATGACTGCGAAGATTCCGATGTCACCTATGGCAAAGGCATCATTCGTGAGGAGATCGCGGCGCTCGCGTCCGTAGCAGAGATGCTTGACGGTCGGTTTGCGGCCGCAATTGAAGCCATTTTGTCTCTTAAGCCAGGCGCCCGCATCGTTGTATCAGGCATGGGTAAAGCTGGATTTATCGGGATGAAGATCTCGGCGACCCTCTCAA
>OMII01000292.1 GCA_900299055.1 Pseudomonadota bacterium
CTTAGTGATCTCCTCGTGTCGATATCGTTGGGCGTGAAGCTAATATCACAGATGGTTGCTACCGCTGGGTTTAAGGGTCTTCACGGCTACAGTGGCCACATAAATTCTCACGGTGATGAAGTTAAGCAGATTGACAGGGAAGCTGATGAAGTTCTCGTAGAGCTGTTAAGCTCATCGGATCATTTCGGACTCCTGGTGTCTGAGGAGCGAGATGATGTCATCGCTACCGAGGCGATTGGTGCAGGTGGTAAGTACGTCATCGCTTTTGACCCATTGGATGGCTCCTCGAATATCGGTTCGAATATTCCGACAGGGACGATATTTTGTATCTTTCGACGTGCCGATTTTACGAGGAGCGCTAATGAGCAGGACTTCTGTCAGGCGGGTCGGTCGATAGTTGCAGCCGGTTACTCGGTGTACGGGGCGAAGACTTCGTTCGTGTATTCCGCGGGCAGTGGTGTTCATGACTTTACGTTGGATCCTTCAATTGGCGAGTTTGTCCTGACAGAGGAGAATATTCGAATCCCCGAGCGCGGAAATATCTTCAGTGTCAATGAGGGTAATTGGTGTTGGTGGGATGACCGTATGAGGTCCTTTGTAAGCGAGCTCAAGACGGAGAATCTCAACGCGGATAAACCCTATACGGGCAGATATGTTGGTTCGCTAGTTGCAGATTTCGACCGCACAATCAGAAAGGGTGGGATATTTATGTATCCGGTAGACGCCAAGCGGCCGCAGGGTCGCCTCCGGCTTCTCTACGAGTGCTTGCCATTGGCATTTATCATGGAGCGCGCGGGCGGTTTCGCAATTAACGGTCGTGAGCGGATTATCGATGTCACGCCAACTAGTATCCACCAGCGTTCTGCATTTATCGCGGGTAGTCCCACGGAGATGAGGCGATTCGCCCGAAGAGTGTATGACTACGAGCTGTGACGCTGGGCCGTTAGCTTGGAAAAAATACTATGAACGTTGATGATGCTATCGCGGATATTGAAGCTCGCCGAGATCCGCTGGCGTGCGGCATGGCCCAGCGAGCTTCGTAGCTCTGGGTCGCGATAGAGCTTTTCAATGCCGTCGGCGAGCGAGGTCGGATCCATAGCCTTTACCATGATGCCCGCTTCTCCTTGACCGACGAGCTCGGGCATTCCACCTACTGCTGTAACAACCGGAGGGACCCCTTGAGACATCGCCTCAATTATTGACTTTGGAAAACCCTCCCGGCTCTTCGAGGCCATTACGGTTACATCCGCTAGTCGCTGAAGTCGAGTCGCATCATCGCGGAAGCCCAGCAGGTGAAGGCGCTCCTGTGACGGGAAGTCCTCAACACACCTCTGAATATCGGGGTCTTTGATGGGCCCGATGAGAAGGAGGTGGAGGTTTGGAATCCTTGGAAGAAGGATTTTTGCTGCCGCGAGTAAATCGTCTATGCCCTTGACCGCACGCATGACAGCGGTGCACCCGACAACGAAGGCATCCTCTGGGATGCCGAATGCGGACCGTTCAACCGGAGGGCTTTCGTACCAGGATATGTCATGTCCCTTGTACACGAGAGCTAACCGCTCGCTAGCGATGCCCTTAGTTGTCATGTAATTCTCAACTGCCTGAGAGACACATAGTGTCATTCTCACCTTTGGGTTGAGATAGGTGAACCAGCAGGAGGGGTCGAACCAGCTCAGATGACCGACAGTGCCGCGGTAGGCGACGATCGGCACTTTGATACCGGTAAGACCGATTACAGCCGTCGAAAGAGCTCGATTGGTGAGCGCGTAAACGACGTCGTATTTTCCGAGGGTAACCAGTGAGCGGATACGCTTCATGCCCGCGAGGTCGAATCGGCTTCGAAATATATAATCCGTCACCGTGGCGCCGGCCTGCAACAGTAGTTCCCTTTGGACTTTGGCTGGAGATCCAAGGATGTGCACATGAGCCCCTAAGCGCGCGAGTCCCGCCAAAATTTCTGACTCAGGCCGGTCGGGATGTGGAGTGAGAGCGAGGATTCGCATACAAAGTAAACCGATAGTCAGACTGACGTTGTAACTGTCGTCGTGTCCGGAGTAAAGGGCTGAACTGTTAAAACAGCTAGCTAGGCGCGTCCGATTTCGAAATGGGTGCTACTTAGGCGTTAAGCGCGATCTGAGGGCTTTATAACCAGGAGTGTGCTCACATGGCGTGTTGATCGAGAGGTAACGAGAGAGCAGCGCTGCTTTTTTTTCGCCAACACCGCGCACCATTCGAAGTACTTGTCTTGAGGAGACGCCCATAGGTTCGAAGTGCAGGGTTCCTCGTGCGGAAATAATCTCTGACGCTAGTGCGTCCGAAATGCCAGGTATGAGCTCCAGCGACCAAAGATCGACACAGTCAAGAGGTAGCGGTCTACCGGCAGCAAGGTTTGATTCCGGATCGAGTAATACCGCCAGATGGCCAGACTGCTGAGACAACGGCTCGCGGGTCAACAGGGTGGATAATGGCCGGAGTGCGGTGATTAGTGTGAGAAGAATCGCGAGCGTGAACGTTCGTTGGGCCATATCGAGGAGGTGTTCGATCGTAAGTCACGAAAGTTGCGCCTCCTGGACACACAAAGACCACAGAGGTGAGCGGAAGCCAGAAGCTTAGCTTCTGATTAGTCCACGCATCTCTGTGGTCTCTGTGTTTTCTTCAGTCCTCCGTTTGGGTTTCGGGTCACGCCACGCGCGTAAACCGTCCACCTGATTTACTACTACCCGGCTTGTCCGGTTGCTGCTCCGACTCCCCATCGTCGGAAGTTTCAGCGAATGTCCCTTCTGCTCTCTTCTCCTGCTGTATGGAACGCTGCGCGTCCGTTTGGACTTTCGTAGCGCTGTTAATAGCCCGCGCCTCATTCTGCGCCCTCTGGACGCCCGCTTGATTACTGGCTTCGGTTGCTCTCGCCTGGGCAGCACCGTGCTGATGGCCCGAGATCTGAGCACCTACGACACCGATACTTTGCGTAACAAGGGTGGGCATAGTAACGTCACCTATTGGCGCTATCGGGCAGTTACCCTCGGATGCTTACGATCTAGAGCTTTTTTCATGATAATCGACCTGGATGCCAACTCGACTTATTTGCCCTCTGAGGAAATTCAGGAGGTTATGAAGCTCGCCTGGCGGCGACTGGGGAATCCGAGCTCGCTTCACAGAGGGGGGCAGCGCGCTAGGGCGGAGATAGAGAGGGCTAGAGAAGCTGTCCGTTACCTGGTTGGCGCCGAAAAGGGTGACCTAGTTGTATTCACCTCCGGAGCAACCGAGTCCAATAATATGGTTCTGAGAGCTCCATGGCGCTCGTTAGCAGTTTCAGCAACGGAGCATCCGTGTGTACTCGGCCCTGCTCGACGCGTTGCCAGCGCAGGTGCAGAGTTGAGAATTATCCCAGTCAACGAAGACGGAGAAGTGAAAACGAGCCACCTCGAAGAAGCGCTTTCCCGTCACACTGACTTCATCTCGATTATGGCGGCAAATAATGAGACGGGCGCCATTAATGATATACACGAGCTGGCCAGAGTCGCGCGTTCGGCCTGTCCGGGCGCTCATATTCATACAGACGCCGCTCAGATTGTCGGGAAGGAAAGCATCTCTTTTGCGGCGCTGGGAGTAGATTCCATGACCATATCTGGACATAAGTTCGGGGCGCTGAGTGGTGTTGGTGCGCTTATTATCAGGGAGGGCATACAGCTCGAACCGCTACTTGTCGGGGGAGTCCAAGAGAGTAAACTTCGTGGAGGCACGGAGAATGTTATGGGTATTATATCGCTTGGGGTTGCGGCACAGGCTGTTCGCGAGACGTTGAGTGTTCGAGCATCGACAATGAGCGAGTTGCGTAACTGTTTCGAGGACTCTCTTCTCACGACGCTCGCCGGTGTTGAAATTAACGCGAAGGGAGCTCAAAGGCTACCGAACACCTCAAATATATTCCTCGCGGGCTCTCGCGGTGATGATCTAGTGATAGCTCTGGATCGAGAGGGAATCTTGGTGTCATCGGGTGCAGCGTGTTCTTCAGGGAAGCCTGAGCCGTCTCATGTTTTGATGGCGATGGGGCAGAGTGAAGAGCGTGTGCGCTCGACTATTCGGGTGAGCTTCCGTGCCGACCAGTCCAAAGAGATTGTTCCGCGCGCGGTGAGTGCGATCGTCGGAGCAGTTAGTCGTATGCGTTCTGCGACGTCGGAAAACTAGTGGAGTGAGCATGGGGGTTGTCGATTTAGCACCGCTATCGGAGAGGCCGTCGGTTGTAGTAGCGATGTCAGGCGGAGTTGACTCGTCTGTCGCCGCATATTTGCTCGCCAAGCAGGGGTATCCACTTGTTGGCGTCTCCATGCAGGTCTGGGATTATAAGCAAAATTCAGCCGAAAATAGTCGCGCTACGTGCTGCTCGCCGGCTGATTTTTGTGATGCCCGGATGGTTGCAGATGCGCTGGACATCCCGTTTTACGTGGTTGATTTCGAGGCGATGTTTCAGCAGGAGGTTATTCAACGCTTTGTTGATACATACAAACAGGGCCTGACTCCGAATCCGTGCATCGATTGTAATAGTCGGGTGAAATTCCGAGAATTGCGTAATCGTGCCCTAACCTTTGGTTGTGGTGTAGTAGCTACGGGACATTACGCGAGGATCAGGAAGGGTGCCGCTGGATATCATCTTCTACGAGGGGTGGATCGCAACAAGGATCAGAGCTACTTCCTTTATACCTGTCGACAAGAGGAGCTTGAGCAGACGCTTTTCCCGGTTGGAGAGTATACAAAGCCCCAGATTAGAGAGATCGCGCGTGAGGCAGGTCTTTCGACGGCTCAGAAGCCCGAGAGTCAGGATATTTGCTTCGTGGCTGGCAGTGTTCAGGACTTTGTGACTCGCATCGGAGGCGGACGGGGTAAAGGTAACTTCATAACAAAGAACGGTGAAAAAGTTGGTGAGCACGAGGGGGTGCACCGATTCACGGTAGGACAGCGGCGCGGTTTGCACCTCGGAGGCTCGGCGGAGCCTTTGTATGTAGTGGGCTTAAATGCGGAGACGAATGAGGTTGTGGTCGGATCTCGCTCCGATTTAGAGCGTGATGGATTCTCAGTGGAGGAGATGCACTGGGTTTCGCCCGAGTTGTTGCGAGTGGTATCAGGCAAGACGTTTCCCTTCGAGCGGGATGTGATTGTGCAGGTGCGTTCGCGGCACGATGGTAATCGAGCAAGGATGACAGCTCATAGCCCTCAGTGTGTCACCGTTACGTGGACCGATGGCTGGGCACCTGTATCACCGGGACAGGCAGCGGTGATGTATGACCTCAATAATGAAGAGCTTCTTTGTGGCGGGCGAATTGCAGCCCATCGAACCTAGTCTTACTAAAAAAACTTTGCAGAACCGCGAAGTGTGAAGTAATTACCCGATTTCATTGACTCTTTGGGCTCCGTTTGGCTGCCTGTCAGTTTGAATAGCAGGCCGTTTCTGCTAAAGTGACGGCGTAGTTATTCCTCTCAATCACCAAAGAGAGCCTGTCAGTGCGCGTTTGCCGCAGGATGCTTTTGTGATTGTGAGGCTCTCATTGTAAGGAGCCCACTATGCGATTTGGAATCGTTCGTTCAACCGCTGACGCCGCGGTATCAGACAAGAAGCACACAAAACAAGCGCCCGAGCCACTTGGCCGTGAATCCTACGGCGAAATTGAACAGCAACTAGGCTACTCATTTCAGGATAGAGCCTGGCTTGAGAGGGCACTGACCCATCGCTCTGTTCACATGAAAGGTGTGAAGAGTGACTATGAGCGCCTTGAGTTTCTAGGCGACGCAGTCTTTGATCTTACTGTTGCCCACCTTCTCCTCGACAGACACCAAGAGGCTCACGAGGGCGATCTTTCAAAGATGAGGGCTGCCCTCGTGAATACTACGTCGCTTGCGGATATCGCCCGACGACTCAAGCTCGGCAAGTTTATAAGACTCAGTCGGGGCGAGCTGGCGAGTGGTGGAGCGGAGCGTTCGTCGATTCTCGCAGACGTACTCGAGGCTGTGATCGGGGCCGTATACCGAGAGGGTGGGTATGACGTCGCGCGGGATGTGATTGAGCGCCTGCTAGGAGAGCAGGTTGCTACTGTTACTCCACGAGATCCAAAGACGGAACTGCAAGAGGCGCTCCATGCGTCAGGGAGTGACGCTCCTGTATATCGTCTGGAGTGCGTTGAGGGTCCAGAGCATTCGCCGATCTTCATTTCGGTCGTAGAGGTGGACGGGCAGATTGTTGGACGCGGTCGTGGTCCAACCAAGAAGGCATCACAACAGGAGGCGGCAGAGCAGGCGTTGTCGCACCTGCGGGGTGCTGATGAGATTGATGCGCGCTTTATTTTGAAACCAAGTGACGACTCAGGTGATGACAAGAAGAATGTCGAGGCGCTGGCCCAAGAGCAGACGATCACCGACGGAGGTGTAAAATGAATGAGCGATTAAGCCTGCCGACAGTTTGCATAGTTGGAAGGACGAACGTCGGAAAGTCGACGCTATTTAATGCGCTCGTTGGGCGTAGAAAAGTAGCCGTCGTTAAGGATCAGCCGGGAGTAACACGAGATCGGTACTATGAAGTTGTTACCCGCTTCGATTTTCCTTTTACCTTAATTGACACGGGTGCTCTGGTCGGAGAAGAGGATATTGCCCTTCACGAATCAGTACGAGCGCAAAGTGAACTAGCAATCAAGCAGAGCGATCTCTGTATCGTAGTATTCGACGGCCTGCATGGCCTTCATCCACTCGATAGTGAAGTGGTGGATCTGATTCGGCAGATCGGCAAGCCAGCAATTTACGTAGCGAATAAATGCGAGAAGCCTTCCTCGGCGCTAACGGCGACGGAGTTATACGGGCTTGGATTGAACGAGATTATACCGTTAAGCGCAGCTCATCGACGAGGCATTCGAGACCTGTTGTCGAGGATGGCCGAAGTTTTAGCTCCTGTTGAGTTAAGTCTTGCAAATAGTCATCAAGACGCGGATGGCTTCGATCCAATTCCGGAGGATGGCGATGATGCTATAGAGGAACAAGCTGACGACTTCCAAGAGAGCGATCAGCAGCCTGTTGAGTCAGAGGGATTGGAGCGTATTAACCTGGCGATTATCGGTAAGCCGAACGTAGGTAAGAGTACGTTCGTGAATACGCTTCTTGGTGAAGAGCGGATGATAACTTCGCCGATTGCAGGAACGACACGAGATAGCATCCGGAATGATCTCGCGAGAAACGGAAGATCCTTTGAGATAGTGGATACTGCAGGACTGCGAAAGAAAGCTGGTGTCAAAGATAACTCCGTTGAGCGCTTTAGTAACATAAGAACGCTGCGTTCGCTGGCTCAGAGCGATGTTGCGGTGTTCTTACTCGACGCATCAGAGGGTGTTCCCACCGAACAAGACGCGCGAATTGTTGGACTCGCCCATGAAAAGGGCAAGAGTCTGGTAATCGTAGTGAACAAGTGGGATCTAATCGAGAAAAACCCGCGTATAGCCGAGGCATACAGGATCGCAATCCGATCAGTCTTCAAATTTGCGGCCTACGCGCCGGTGGTCTTTGTATCAGCACGAACTGGCCAGCGTTGCTTGTCGGTCTTGGATACAGTGGTTGAAGTCTTTGAAGCCTCCAAGAAGCGGCTATCGACCGCTGAGGTTAATAGGATCTTTACGGACGCCTTTAATTCGAAGCCGCCGCCTGTGTATCGGGGTGTTCCAATTAAGTTGCTGTACGCTACTCAGGTGACAACGAAGCCTCCTACGTTCACAATATTTGTGAACCATCCAGAACGGCTTCGCTTTAATTACGAGCGGTATTTGAAAAATACGGTGAGAAAGCTTCATCCGTTTCCCGGCAATGATGTTCGAATCCTGTTCCGACGGCGAAGTGGAATCAATAACGACCGTCGAAGAGCCGCTTAGCTTTTCGTACGTCTAGATTGATGTGGTTGCCTGCTCGTCTAGGCGAATGCTCCCGCGAGGGAGGGTGGTAGAGCTCTACCGATCACAACTTGAGCTTTGGCGCCTGCCTGCGATGGTTGACGATAGAACAAAAAGCCAACACTTCCGAGCGCTCCGGCGTTGTGTAGTTGTTGAATGTAGTCACGAAAGCTACCTGGGCGATCATCTAGGGTAACTAATTCATCTCGATACTGCTGAGCGACGGGCTCTCCAACAGGTAGTAGGAGTCTTCGTGTGTTGTGGAGGCTCTCCGAACGAGGAAACGCTTCCATGAGCTGATCGTGAAGGGGACGCGCGTCGGAGTTTTTAACCTCAAATTCAACACTAAGTTCGCCGTGAGAGCTGTGTGACTGTTGTTTGTAGGTAAGGCTTGCGATGTTGAAAGAAGATACCGCGTTGAGAAATCTTAAGAGCTCGCCGTCTCGCTCCGGAATACGCACCTGATAGGCCGTCCTGCAGATTGAGCGTGCGCACCGTCGGGACTCCTCGTTCAGCACTGCTTCAAATGTTTGATTATCAACGTTCCTTCCCGTAAGCACGGCGTAATGGAGAGCCGAGGTGGTTTTGGGCAGTAGGGAGTGGCGTCTAGTGAGAGCCTCCCCGGCTAGCGCCAGTGCCCCAGATGGCTCTAGAATCTCGTTAGTGCTCCGATAGTAATTGCGCATTGTGGCGACTATCTCGTCATGGGGCACTGGCATGATAAAATCGACAAGCGGTGAGATGCTCAGGAATGTCTGGCCAACTCGCGCCACACGTGTTCCGTCCGCTATGGTATCGGGGAGAGCCTCAACCGGACGACCAAAAAGAGTTCCGAGAAGTGAAGCCGGTGAGCTTTCATCGACCACACCGATGATCTGCAGTGGTGGGAGCTTCTCACTCCAGCGATGACGAAGTGCTGATGTCATGCCAGCGATTAACCCGCCCCCGCCTATAGGTACGAATAGCCGCACCGCCTGAACAGCCGGATCGTGGATAGTAGATGTGAAGTGCTCGAAGAGCTCGATACCTAGTGTGCCCTGACCAGCTGCAACGATTTGGTCGTCGAAGGGGTGGAGAAAGGCAGAGGGTTGGCTATCAAGCGCCTGTAGCGCCTGCGCGGCGACAAGGCACTCGTCGAAGTTGGGCCCCACCTTTACCACGCGTGCGCCGAACTGCTCGATTTTGGAGACCTTTACATCGGGCGCTGTCATTGGCACGTAAACGGTTGCAGACAACCCTAGCAAATTTGCCGCCATTGCCACGCCGACACCGTGATTGCCGGCTGATGCGGTCCAGACTGAGCCAGCACCCTGTTGCTTAGCCGAATAGGCGCTCGCCAGCGCGCCACGTAACTTGTAAGCAGACGACTTGTTTCGCCTGGCATCAAGAACTACGAGACCGTGGTGGGGCTGGGAGAACTCAGCGTTAATGCCATACTTACGCATCAAGGGGCTTAGTGACGCCGAAAGGCTGGCGAGGTGAGTGGCTACATTAGTCGATGGGGTAGTATGCCGAGATGTTAGTGGAGCTGTGTTCTTGGTAAGCATGGGAGCTAGTAGTGGAGAGCGTTTTAATTAGGGGGAAGGGGGCGCTGGGGTGATGGGAAATATCCGCCTTCAGGCAGCTATTTCCGATCAAATTGAGGCGAAAATCGCGGAAGACGCCAGGACGCGGGCGCAAGGGGCAGATAAGTGATGTGAGGCGCGCGTCTGAGCCATGCTGATAGAATAGTAACCGGATCAGAAATAGTCAATCAATTCAGGCGAGGTGAAGAGGGGGGCGGGTAGCCCTTGAAATAGAGCGACCCTAGACAGAAGAGTCATGAAAAAAACCGATCCGACGTGAATCAGTCTTGTGCGAGGCGACTGCCTATTCGTCTCCAAGGAGGAACATCTAGCTAATGGGTGACAGAACGCAGATCTTTTTTGCCGAAAAGGAGTTCTTGATGATCCGAAGGTCAAATACGTTCTTCTCAGTTATATTGAGCATTATTACAGGAGAGTTTGAATCTGCTCGGAGCACGAGGAAGCCCTGCGTAGGTGGACGCTTCTGGTTGTCGCGGAGACTTTGCTCAAGCAGCTTGGCCTGGGGCCCTTCACCTTTAGTTGCCTGTATCTGCTTTAGTTGCGACAGGGTGAGTACGGCTGTAGTGGGTTTTAAGCACTCGTGTTCGCGCTGAATGAAAAGGCCGATCGTGGGACTTTCGACTTTCTTGCTGTTTAAGAAGAGTCCATCCGACCGCACCTCGTAGGGCTTCATAACCTTGGATACTTCGGGGCTTAATTGATTGGCTGTAAGAATGGTGGCTAGTGCGCCACTTCCCTGAACGACAGGTGTAGTCCCGTAGAATCCCAATAGAGTCTCTGGTGCCTTGCCTTGAGCGCGCTGAGTTATCGTTAGGTACGGAGCTGTGTTGTCGATGTTAACCGAGACTCCACCCCCCTCGGACAGGTGTAGGGTGAGGTTTCCGACGATCTTGAAGCTCTTATCCCCGATGGTGAGGTTATTATATCCGTGCTCTTGAGTTGCGTCGAAGGATATGAACGCGTGAGTCGTGCCGTCAATTGGCAGCTTCTCTGCGTTGAACTCCTGTGGGGTGATCTCATCTCTCGCAAATGCAACAAAGATTCCCTGAGCGCCATCGTTATTTCCAACGATAACCTTTACGTGGCCGTCAGCGCTTTGGTAGACGCCGGAGCTCATCGTCTGAAGGAACTGCGCGTATGAGGAGCGAACGGCCACGCAACATATGGTCGCAGTTAGAGCACACCAGCGAGTAAGAGTCTTAATCATAGAAATCAAGCGTAAGGCGAGCGAGGCGCGGCAACCTTGCTCACGCCCGGATAAATAGAAAAACTACTCCCGGGAATGGTATCGTCACTCGGACCGTAGGTCTTTACCTGTTCTGACGATGAGCCTGCGTTATGGCAGGCCCCCCGGGTGGCTTTCCTTCTTTCTAGAGGCCAGGAACGAAGATTTTCCAGCGATGCCCCGTTTACTCGGACGAGGTGTCCCGTATAGCATCGCCCCAACGCCTCGCGCAGGCTACTCCCGGAGACGCGGTTTTATTTTTAGTGAGGTAGTCGTGATTCTCATTCTTGATTTCGGTTCCCAGTATACACAGCTCATCGCCCGACGAGTTCGGGAGCTTTCGGTTTATAGCGAGGTTCGTCCTTGCACCGTTGACCCGTCGACCGTCGATCTTTCGAGTGTGCGAGGGATTATTCTGTCGGGCGGTCCCTCAAGCGTTACCGATGCGGATGCGCCGCGGTTCGATTCCTCGTGGCTTGAGGTGGGGTTGCCGATCCTTGGTATCTGCTACGGTATGCAGCTAATGGCGCATAAGTTTGGGGGCAAACTTGGCAGAGGGGCGTCCAGAGAGTATGGCCCCTCAACGATTTGTGTGGAGAAGAGTTCAGGCTTATTCAAGTCATGGTCCTGCGGCGAGCGACTTGCTGTATGGATGAGTCACGGAGATCATGTCGAGGAACTACCTTCTGGTTTTGCGGTCTCAGCGTCGAGTGTCGGTGCTCCAGTAGCGGCGATGGAGAGTATAGAGAGAAAGATGTGGGCCCTTCAGTTTCATCCGGAAGTTGTTCACACGCCTGAGGGTAAGACAATTCTCAAGAACTTTGTCTACGATATTGCGAAGTGTGCTGGAGATTGGACTCCGGGAAACTTTATCGAACAGTCCGTACGAAAAATTTCGTCACACGTAGGACCCGACGCACACGCAATTTGCGCATTGAGCGGCGGAGTCGATTCCACAGTGGCGGCCGTGCTTGTTGCGCGAGCTCTTAAGGACCGCCTGCACTGCTTTTTTGTGGATACTGGTCTCGGTCGCAAGAATGAGTCGACGACAGTCATGTCGCGGCTAAAAGCGCTGAACCTTAATGTTGAGATGGTAGATGCTAAGGAGCGGTTTTTCGCGGGGCTTCGCGGTGTTACCGATCCGGAGCAAAAACGAAAGATTATAGGGCACCTTTTTATCGAAGTTTTTGAGGAGCGAGCCAATGCAATGCCTCAAGCGACACACTTGGTGCAAGGTACGCTTTACCCAGATGTGATAGAAAGTGTCTCGGTGCGCGGACCATCAGCTACGATTAAAACTCACCACAACGTGGGTGGGTTGCCAGAGAAGCTAAAGTTCAGCCTGATAGAGCCGTTTCGAGAGCTTTTCAAGGATGAGGTTCGGGCGCTGGGCAAGGAGTTGGAGATGCCAGAGGAGATTCTACGACGGCAGCCTTTTCCGGGGCCTGGTCTAGCTGTGCGAGTTCTCGGAGAGGTAACACCCACTCGAGTCCGTGTTCTACAGGAGGCTGACCATATCTTCTTAGAGGAAGTTCGGGCTGAGGGTCTATACAACTCGCTATGGCAGAGTTTTGCGGTGCTCCTACCGGTACGGAGTGTGGGCGTGATGGGTGATGGTCGCACCTACGAGGAGGCGCTGGCGTTACGTGCTGTGCAATCAGAAGATGGAATGACCGCCGACTGGGCTTACTTGCCCGAGGGGCTGTTAAGGCGAGTGAGCAATCGAATTGTGAATGAAGTTCGAGGAATCAATCGCGTTGTATTAGATATCTCGAGTAAGCCGCCAGCAACAATCGAGTGGGAGTAGGTCTCCTACGTCCAGTAGTGGCGCGCGGCGACGACGGGCGTCGTGCACCCGCCGTCATCGTCGCTCTAGCCTTTACGCTGTGATGTTCAGCAGCGATGTCGCGACCATCTTGCGCTCTGGCTCGGCCAGGGGCTTCTCGGGTGACTCGATCGCCTCTGAACGGTTAATTATTACTGCTTCTTCGGACGGTTCTGATGGGCGTCGTCTCTCACGTTCGAGAGAGTCTTTCGACCGGTCTACGATGTGGTTGGCGACTCGGCGTCCGCTTCTATCAAGAATGGACGTGACGGCAAGCAGATTGGACTGTTCGACTTTCATTGTGCCCTCCATGGCATATGTGAGTGGTTTAACCACTGTGGGGAGCGTAAAGTCTCTCCCCTCACACTGTGATCTTCGGTCGAATCTGCAAATCGCTTGAGCTTTCTGACCGTGAGATGGCTTCGATAGGCCCCGATCGGTCGAGTTTCGGCTAACCCCCTAAGACCTCGAAGTTCAATGGCTGGCTCGCGTTAATCTGGTGAGAACCCTAAAGGAATTCGGTCTCTCAGTCGTCTAACCATCATAAGGCAGCAGAATAGGTCGGAATAACGCACTAATCATGAAGCCTTGTAGCGAGTTAGGCATCTTACGTAGTACCTATGGCGAGAGAAAAACGAAACACTGCAATTTACACAGCCTTCGATGATCACGAGGCCAACAATCTTCCCGTCCCCGAGAAGAGTCTTCTCAGGGCTATTCTGCTCAACGCTATCGCCGATATGAACCGGCACGACGAGACTACTCGCAAGGCGCGCGAGTATTTTCTCAGTAAGGAAGATGACTATATCTTCTCTTTTCAAGCGATCTGCTCATATCTTCAGATTAATCCTCGACACATTCTTGTCCTGGTCGGCCTGGCTGAGGGTAAGAACACAGCCGGGGCGTATCCGTTGTCTTCGGATCAGGCGAGCTCTGCCACTACTTCGCCCGAAACCATTGATGCGCTCGGGAGTGATCGAACCGTTCAATAGTGGCTCCGTGGCCAGCTGTACAGAGTGAGCGGAGCGGGATATCCTCTTCCAGCTATGCGTGTAGAATCTGCACAGGACGAAGAACTTCGAGTGGGACTAAAATTTTCGTACCGCCCCGGAGCGGATCGAAGTTCGCCGCTTCTTGTTATGGTTCATGGCCGAGCGGGCGATCGTTCTGTGATGTGGGCCTTTGAGCGTGTGGTACCATCCGACTGGCACGTGGTTTCCTTTCAGGCTTTTGAATCGGATCCGATTGGGGGATGGAGCTGGTGGCACATGACTGAAAATGGGGCTCGGCGCCCGGTCATTCACAGTGCGGCGCGAAGGCTAGCTCAGGCGATCCGAGCTTTTTGTCAGGTTCGTGACGTAGCACCCTCGAAAATGTTTGGCATCGGGTTCTCACAGGGCGGGGTGTTGGTCTCAACAGGGACATTCGAGGGAATTCTTGAGTTTGACGCAATCGGGGTCTTGGCAGGTTTCGTCGTGCTGCCGCAGGAGGGAGGTGCGTTACAACGGACTCCGCGAGTCTTCGTGGCGCACGGCTCCGAGGACGATATCATCCCAGTGGACCGCGCTCGGAGTGGCGTTGAGGCGCTGGAGTCGCTTGGACTCATCGTTGAATACGTTGAGGAGCCAGTCAGGCACAAAATTGGTATCCAAGGCACACGGGCCTTGGGTCGATGGCTAGCGGGGCTGTCTCCGTAGTCACCAGATTTTGCCGTTAGTCCGGGCACTTGCAACAGTGGAAACCTTGCCCCGCGCACGCTCATCTTATTACCTGAGTAACTGTGCGCGCTTATCGACCAGCGTATGACCGTTAGCAGCCTTGAAAAAATCATTGATCCAACCTTCCTAACGAAGCTCTACCGAGCCTCGGGAGGCTCGGCTAAAAGCAGCTCGAGTAAGGGAGGACTTACGGGCCAAGCGCTCTACACATCGCTTCGGGCTGGCGCCCAAAACTTCGCCGCAGGATATCAGCTCCTCAACCAGGGGGCGACGTTTCTTAACCTGTCGTTAGACACAAACGAGAAGTTACTTAGCGTAGTTCAGTCTATTCAACAGATGGTTGATAGCGCTAATCGCGGAAACCTTTCAGCATCAACTGCCAGGCAAGATCGGTTAAAGATAGATCAATTTGCAAAAGATTTTGAGCGCATCGTTGACGACGCGCGTGGTCAAAAAATAGACCCTCTTCAGACAAGCTCGATGGAGGATACCCTCGTACGA
>OMII01000293.1 GCA_900299055.1 Pseudomonadota bacterium
GCAATATGGCGAACCGAGTACGACTTAATCACGAATACACCCTCTTACTTTTTCGGACAGAACCTCCATCGAAAACGGCTTCTGGATAAAGTCCATACCCCCGTCCTCAAGGATCCGCTGAACTACGTGACCCGAGCTAAACCCGCTCACGATCAGCACCGCTACCGATGAGCGTATTGCACGAAGACGGTTAAACACCTCCTCGCCTGAGAGTCCCGGCATGAGTAAATCAAGAATTATGAGCCGAAACGCGTCGGGCTCCTGCTGAAACTTCTCAAGGCCTTCAAGACCCGACGCTGCCGTTTCCACTTCGTATCCGAGGTGCGAGAGGCTCAGACCTAGAACATTTCGGACCGCATATTCGTCATCAATCACTAGCACTCGTTCTCCACGCCCTCGTAAGAGACCGTGCGCATCGCCGCCAGCACTCGAATCCGCCACGTCTTCCACCAGTGGCAAAACAACACGAAATGAGCATCCTCGTCCAAGCTCAGAGCAAACCTCTATCGCACCACCCAACTGCTTCACAATAGAGTTGACAGTCGAAAGTCCTAGCCCGGTACCTGCCGCACTCTTAGTCGTAAAATACGGCTCAAACAGACGAGACTTAACCTCATCGCTCATTCCCATACCATCGTCGGAAACCACAATTGCTCCGTAGCGCGATGCGGCCGGCTCCGAACCAAACAGCCGCAGAGTCTCCTCGTCGCTACACTGAGGTTCAAGGCACACGTCGATGGTACCCTTTGATTCGGCAAGGGCGTCACGGGCATTAATAATCAAGTTGATAAGAATCTGGGTCAGATGCGCTTCTGAAGCGAGCACGCGAAAATCTGTCCGACTCGGCACGACTCTCAGAAGAACCTGAGGAGGGATTGCACTTTTGAGTATACTCGCTATGCGAGGAATAAGGTCATCAACATCAACAGGACTCGACGACTCGTGAGCATCTAGTTTTGAAAACTTGAGGATCTGCTGGGTCAAGGCAGAAGCCCGCAGCGATCCCTCCTCGATAGCGGTGAGCGACTCTTGGGCAGCATTCGCCTCAGGAAGCACGTGTTTCATGTAGGCGAGATGGCCAAGAATACCGGTAAGAATGTTATTAAAGTCGTGAGCGATGCCGCCAGCCAAAACCCCTAAGGTTTCAATTCGCTGCTTGTGGTGAACCTGCGCCGATTCGCCCTCGGACATACTAGCAACGACGCGAACCACTACTACCTTGCCAACCAGGCACGCCACGCGTGCGGTGATAAGGCGTCCATCACCGCCCTGCAACTCGATAGTGTGCTCCCCCGAACTACCACAAACCTGCGACGCTCCAGCCCATACTGCGGTAATAGGATGGCCCACGAGAGCCTGGGCCTCACGACGCACCAGCTCTACAAATCGACGGTTAACCGCTAGGCACGACAGATCCTTTGCCAACACGATATGTGGCTCGGGGAGGCTATCTAACAACTCCTGGGTTACATCCATGAACGCGTCTCCGGGAAATCTCACACCCTCGGTATATCAGAACTGCTGGGACTATGCCCAAGTACCGAGAGATGCGTGGGGATAGTACCAGCAAAAACGAGCACTTATCAACTTAGCTTCACCAGAACAGCCGCTCATTCGACGTGTGAGGTTGGCGCGCAGGAGCCCTCGACCGTCAAGCAAGACTACTGCTGAATGCCTTGAGCACCGGGACAAGCAGTCCCCGGGAGGGTCAGGATAATCAGTCTGTTAAGGATGTTAGGCCGAACCTAGCACAGAACCAGCCGCCTCCCGGGCTGGTGACCCGAACGCGCCAGATATCCAAACGAAAAAAACTGGAACCCTTAACCCATTTTCAGAATCTCAAAATGCAGGGTGATCGAGCCACTCAATGATGAGCGGTCTTGTAACCTGATTTGAATATGGTAGGTTTTCAATACCGTGGTTTTTTTACGGGAGCCAGTTGTTATGTCTGAGTCTGAGTCCAGCACACTGAAAGGGGTAGTTAAGTGGTTCAATGACGCCAAGGGTTTTGGTTTCATCGAGCACACTAGCGGCCGAGATGTCTTCGTTCACTATTCGGTAATCGCATCTGAGGGTTTCAAAACTCTTAAAGATGGCGAGACCGTAGAGTACGAGCTCAAGGAAGGTCCAAAGGGTCTTCAAGCTTCGAAGGTACTTCGTACAGCGACGCCAGCGTCTGCTGATTCGACTGGCACTGACGATGCTCTGACCTCGTCAGATGACGATCTGTCGTCTGAGGATGAGACTGAGGAGTAACACTCCGCTTCCGTCCTAGCGAAAACACCTCGCGGCCATAGCGCCGCGGGGTGTTTTTTTTATTCGGGGATACTTTACGGTCGACCGCCGCCAGCCTGACTGGTGAAATCCTCTACTTCACCGACATCTGAGGCAAACACGTATCCCACTTTACCCTTTCGAGATCGGATGCGAAGCCATCGACCAAACACCCCTTCAACCTGAACCCGATCGCCAGGTTCCAAGATCGAAAGCACCTTTGCGTGATGACTTCCATTAATCAAAACGTGCGTGCGAACAAGCACCACCCTAACACCCGAGCCGCTGGCTGCTACACCATCCGGAAAGCTCGGTCTCTCTTCGCCTTCTTTCACTCCAGTGCCATCACCGCGCATGGCAAGCTCCGGGGCGGGGAGTTGCGGTTCGACTGGGGATGGCACTAACTCCCTTGGTTGCAGCTGCTCCTTTGGCTCAAGTGGGCCGTCAGTCCTTACAACCTCTTTTTGCTTTGACGCGCTCTTGTCGCGTCGGTCTCCCGACCGAGGGGGAGTGGGTGGGCTACCCACCGATGTCGCGGTGTCTTGCAACTCCTGCCTGTTAACATTATTGCTCACCCCTTCTGCTTTTTTCTCACCGGCCAGCGAGTAGTATAACGCGCCGAGGCTACCCGACACCTCACGAGCTCTCACGAGCGGCCACTCCTGCGCTACCCCGGAGGACTGCGAAAGCAGGGAGTCGGAGACAATAGAAACGTGCCCGCTGTTCCACATCGAAAGGCCGAGAAGAAGCATAACAGCTACTCCTGCACACGCAGATCCAATCCACAACCAACCCGCGCGCGACCGAGGTTGAACGACCTGCGCTGGCTCAGGCCTCTCAGGTTGTTCCGAATTACTGGGCGCGTGAAACACGGGAGCAAGCGGCGGCACACGCATCCTGCGAGCTTCTCCCCTAACCGACGGGATCTGACTCGAATCGAGACCAATCGCCAACAGGGTATCGCTAACTCTCCGGGCCTGCCTAACGTCGCCTACATCATTCAAACGAGTCAGCATAATCTGACTAATTTCTTCAATCAGGTTTCGATAAACTCCCACCGCGTCTTCTGGCTTTAGTTGTCGGCAAGTAGCCTCGAATGGCGCCGCGAGGAGCGACACCGGTAACGAGAGCGCTCCCAGATGGCCACGAATCCACCACAAGCGCGCCTCTACATCATCCTCACTTGCGATAGTCTGCTCGGCCTTACTGACAAGCACACCCCACTTCTTGGCCTCAGCCAAGGACACGAATTCTCGCTCGAACGCCACATCTCCATCGTTTAGCGCAAAAACTGCCGTTTCGGACCGAGTCGGACCCGCATCGCCGCAGCGCGATTCAGTTCGAGCCAAGATCTCCGATAGTCCAAGATCGAGCACCTGTTGTCTTGGTTTTGTTCCTTCAGACATGACTTGCGAGCACCGTTGCGTGGGAGGATTTATACCACTATCCCAGCCCTCCCCCTGTGATCTATGGTACAGCCGTTTTGTTTACTACTGAAGCGTCTTAACCGGAGAGGGATGTATGTCACAACGTCGTTCACGAGTCCTAGTTTCAATCCTCTCCGGTCTGATTATCCCCCTGATAGCAGGATGTTTTTCGACTGCTTTGCCGGCTACGCCCGAGTCCGACTCGGTCGGTCGCCTGGTAAGTGCCGCTGAGGTAAAGGTCCCCTTCTACTTCGCCCCACCAAAATCTGACGAGCGGCGCGGCTATCAGTACCTGTTTATCGCCATCCCATTTTCAGCCGTTTACACTCCGCACGTGGACGCCC
>OMII01000294.1 GCA_900299055.1 Pseudomonadota bacterium
AGCTGATGATTGCTGTTGGGGAGTAGCCCGGGTCGGTGTTGACACGGTCGTCATCATGACGGGAATCAGAAGGAGGGCGGTCCGCCGGCGAGCGATCAACGGAACAGTTAGTATGACTAGCGCAGCCAGCGAGAGCCATGACCCGAACTCCCGGTACGAGCGAATTGTAGATTGACCCTTACGCGTGTTCTGCGTTCCGGTAACTGCTGAAGCCGTGAGCGCCTCAACATCACTATCATCGACCAGCGCGGTTTGATAAACACCTCCGGTTTCGGTTGCGAGCTCTTTGAGTGCGGCATCATCAAGCTTACTGATAACGGGGCGTCTCGACGGATCGGTTACCAGTGCGCCATTCGGGAGAGTGATGGTTGTGCCTGCGGGGGTTCCAAAGCCGAGGATATCTAGTCGAACGCCCCGACTGCGTAGTTCGGCCAGAGCGTTGGACATATCAGCATCGCTGTGTTCCCCGTCGGTGAGCAGGATGACTCTGTGGGCACCGGGGGTTGCGCTATCGAATCGAGATACGGCCAGGGTAATGCCTGCGCCAAGGTTGCTCCCGAGGCCTGTGACAAGTTCCGGAGATATAATGTCTATAAACTGTTTAAGGACTCCTTGGTCGGCAGTAATCGGACAGACCGTGTAGGCGTCCCCAGCGAACACGGTGATACCATATCGATGCGCCTCTCCGTTGCGCGCGAAGAGATCGATGATATCTTTGAGTTTTCGCTTTGCAAGCTCAATTCTGCTAGGTGAGACGTCCTCGGCGTACATACTTCTACTAACATCGACGAGAAGAACGATCTCGGAGCCGCGTGTCTCGATCTTGAGGTCCTCGTAGCCCCAGTAAGGGCGGAGAGTGGAGAAAGAAACAGTGACGATACCGAGCCAGAGTACAAATGGAAGCAGAGTGTCTCGAGGTAGCGTCGCTATCCCCAGTACGGAGCGCGCCTGCGCTGCTCGCCTGAGGCCGTGAAGAGTTATCAGAATAACGACCACGATTGCGAACATATTTATCAGAGCAAAAGCGGAACGGATGCCCGGCAGGGTCTGGAGCGTGTTCATGGCACTCTCCTGAAATAAGTGGCGCGGAGAGTCGCGGATAAAAGTAGCGCCATGAGCGCGGCGATGGCGCATGGAGCAAAGAGCTCTTCAACTACGGGCTTTTGCGGCTGCTGTTGTTCGGTCTCAGCTAGTTTGTCGATCTCCCGGTAAACATCCTTGAAGCCGTCCAGCGACGTTGCGTTAAAATACACCCCACCTGTCATGCGTGCTACTTGCTTGAGCGTGGCCTCATCAAAATCCGCCATTTGAGCAGGGCCACCGAGAAGACCGCCCAACCCCGGTTGAGTCAACATCGCCTTGCCGGTGCCGATTCCAATGGTGTGAACCTCAACGCCAAGCTCCTTTGCGATGGCGGCTGCTTTGAGGGGGCTGACTTGTCCTGCAGTGTTAACACCATCGGTCATGAGAATCACGGCACGCGACGACTCCTTGATGTCCTTTAGACGTTTAAGCGCGAGTCCAAGGCCGTCGCCGATCGCGGTACCGTCTCCTGCCATGCCAGGCTGCAGACCACTGACAAGCCCCTCCACAAGTTGAGTGTCTGTAGTTAAAGGGCTCTGCAGGTACGCTGTATTGCCGAATACAATTAGTCCTACCCGGTCACTGAGTCTGGAACGAACATATTCAGCCACTACTGTTTTTACGCCCTCCATGCGGGAGGTCTTTCCGAAACTTGAAGGAAAGTCCTCTGCTGCCATGCTGCGAGAAACATCGATCGCAAGCATGATATTTCTCCCGAGGTTTGGCTGATCGATGATTGTTACCTTCTGGGGGCGGGCAGCTGCGAGAGTTAGACCGGCAATCGTGATAATCTCAAGTGTAAGGAGCACTGGTGTTCGAAAGCGGACACGCGCAGACACGGGTAGTTCGTGAAAAAACTTCGCACTAACGCACGACACACTCTGAATAGGTCGCGATGTTGGCAAAAACCTCAGAAGCGCATACAGGGCGCCAAGCGCGAATGCAAACGGCACAGCGAAGGTCATCGGGGTTTGTGCCTCCGCACATGAGCTACGAAAAGGCTCGTTAGTTTATCAACCTCCGAACGAATCGTGCCATCAGTTGTGTTTTGGCGGGGAGCGTATTCACGATCCTCGATGTCGGCTAGTAGTCTAATTATTGCAGCGGCGGAGTGGGCCGAATCATCTCCTTTACTGAGGCAATCTGCTGCGTGACGCATCTCGGGGGAGGAGAGTCCAGTGAGATCTTCAGGGATATAAAAAGCGAGTAGTCTCTTAGCGACTCGACACAGTCGTTCGAGGTGCACCTGTTCCTGCGATGCAGTGCGGTTCAAGTCCTTAAGTAGTTGCGCTACAATTTGCTGAGAGACAGGGCGGTGAATGCGTCCCATGCGCCTAATTAACCAACCCGCCACAACAAGTAGTGCAACAAGAACTAGCCATGCGTTTGGCGATGGAACCCAGGGGCCCGGTGGTGGCGGAATGATGTCGAATGGTGTTGGAATAGGAGGATTCATGTAGTCTTGGGACCCTCTGTCGAAACACTATGGTGATTTGAGTTGGTGGTCCTGTCCGGTATCATCTTGCCACCCGCCTGACGCGCTCTGCCATAAGCTGTACAAGCGGAGGAGCTGCGCGATCATGGATAACGATGTGCGCAGCGCCGGCGCGGTCTGCCTGCTCTTGCAGCAGCTTTCGCTCGCTCACTAGGGCTGACTTCCACGCGTTGTGTACTCGGGAGTTGCTGGTGTCAACCGAGATGAGAGCGCCGCTTTCGGCGTCACGGAACATGACTACCCCAGCGTGTGGTAGAGAGCTTTCTGATTGTTGAAGCTGAACCAGAATGACGTCGTGGCGCGCTGCGAGGAGACCGAGTCGCTCTGAGAAATTATCAGTCGCGAAGTCAGAAACTACGAAGATGATGCTAGGCTTACGGACCGTTAGTGCGAGGTGATGTAGCGCCATGCTGACGTTAGTGGAGCTGCTGCGCGTTGGCTCGCTCATAAGAGTTGATAGAATTCGAGTGAAGCGTCGAGCACCTGCTTTGGGTTGCAGAAAGGTGATGGGTTGATCCGCAAAAGTTAATAACCCGATCAGATCGTTGCCACGTTGCGAAAGAGCTCCAACCAGAGAGCAGAATTCGAGGGCCTTTTGAAAGGGTTGAAAGCCGACCGATGTTCGCATCGAAGTGCTTACGTCTACGGCGAGAATGATTCGCAGTTGTCGGTCCTCTTCGTATG